>CALZHW010000025.1:18837-31137 GCA_945787125.1 uncultured Ectothiorhodospiraceae bacterium | reverse complement strand
TATTAACATCGCATTTAAAAAACATTATGGGCTTTAAAGGCGATACTGAGGGATTGTTTATCGCGCGGCGCCGCCATTTGAATGCCTTAAAGCGAGCGAAAACGGCTGTTGAGTCAGGTTATGAACAGTTTAAACGTCATCAGGCTGGTGAGTTGTTAGCAGAAGATCTTCGACATGCCCAAAGTGCGCTGAATGAAATTACCGGTGAATTTGATAACGAAGACTTGTTGGGGGAAATATTTTCCAGTTTTTGCATAGGAAAATAGACGTTTGATTACGATAAAAAAGTCCTCCACACACCGTCCAGCTAATGATTTTAGGTTAAAAATTGATTAGAATACATAACTTATCCAGTGGAACAGCAAGACAATGTTTTACCAAGACTCATTTGATGTAATTATTATCGGTGGCGGCCATGCCGGCACTGAAGCAGCCATGGCCGCCGCGCGTATGGGTGCCAAAACCTTATTGCTCACGCATAATATCGATACTTTAGGCCAAATGAGTTGTAATCCCGCTGTGGGTGGTATTGGTAAAGGTCATCTGGTTAAAGAAGTTGATGCCATGGGCGGCCTTATGGCTAAAGCCACAGATAAGGCAGGCATTCAGTTTCGTATTTTAAACTCGCGTAAAGGTCCCGCAGTACGTGCAACCCGTGCGCAATGTGATCGGGTGCTGTATAAATCTGCTGTCCGCACAACGCTGGAAAATCAGGATAATCTACAAATTTTTCAACAAGCGGTAAATGATCTAATTGTAGAGAATGATACAGTCACTGGCGTCCTCACTGAAATGGGACTTAAGTTTCGCAGTAAAACCGTCGTTATGACCGTGGGCACATTTTTGGGTGGGCTAATTCATATTGGCATGTCCAACTATCAAGGCGGTCGCGCAGGTGATCCCCCGGCCAATGCGCTGGCTAAACGTCTACGTGAGCGGCCCTTCAACGTGGCGCGTTTGAAAACTGGCACCCCACCACGCATTGATGGTCGCACTATTGATTATTCAATATTGCTTGAACAGGCAGGTGATACCCCGACTCCAGTGTTCTCGTATATGGGAAATATCGCTGATCATCCGCAACAAATCAGTTGCCACATTAGTGAGACGAGTGAAAAAACGCATGAAATTATTCGCCAGAGTTTAGATCGTTCACCTATGTATAGCGGTGTGATCGAAGGGATTGGTCCACGTTACTGCCCTTCGATAGAAGATAAGGTTGTGCGCTTCGCAGACAAAAATTCACACCAAATTTTTGTTGAACCGGAAGGCTTGAATACCCATGAAGTTTATCCTAACGGAATTTCCACCAGTTTGCCGTTTGATGTGCAATATGAATTTGTGCGGACCTTAAAAGGTTTTGCAAACGCAAAAATAATGCGCCCTGGTTATGCGATAGAATACGACTTTTTTGACCCGCGTGATTTAAAAGCGACGTTAGAAACAAAATTTATCAGCGGCTTGTACTTCGCTGGGCAAATTAACGGTACTACGGGTTACGAAGAAGCGGCAGCCCAAGGATTGCTAGCGGGTTTAAATGCGGCTTTGCAATCACAGGAAAAAGAACCCTGGTCACCCGCAAGAGATCAAGCCTATATCGGCGTACTGGTTGATGACCTCATCACTCGTGGAACACTGGAACCGTATCGTATGTTCACCAGTCGCGCAGAGTATCGATTAATGTTGCGTGAAGATAATGCCGATGCACGATTGACTGAAATTGGCAGAACGCTGGGTTTGGTTGACGAAACCCAGTGGCAACATTTTACAAAGAAACAAGAAGCCATTATTAAAGAAGAGCAGCGTTTAAAAGACACCTGGATTCAACCCGGTAAAGTCACAGATGAGGTATTAATCTCAACAATTGGTCAGACTCTCAGTCGAGAATCAAATTTAATTGATTTACTAAAAAGGCCAGAAGTAACTTATCAGCGCTTAATGCAACTCAGCGTAGCTGGTCCTGCGGTTGCGGATGAAAAAGTGGCTGAACAAGTAGAAATTAGAATTAAATATTCTGGCTATATCAATCGTCAGTTAGAAGAAATCGAAAAAATTAAAAAATTTGAAAACGCGGTGATTCCAGCGTTATTTAACTATGATGCCGTATCCGGTCTTTCTGTTGAAGTGAAGCAAAAACTCAAAGCAACGCGTCCTGAAAATATTGGTCAGGCCGGACGTATACCGGGTATAACGCCAGCGGCTATTTCGTTGTTATTGGTGCATATTAAAAAATCAAAAATATCGTTAGGCGTTAAAAAGTCAAACATTAAAAAACTCGCGTAGTTGTCAGGTTACCTATTGATGCAACAACAACTTATTGCTGGGCTTGATGAATTAGATATCGAGGCTGATGCTCAGCAAATTGCTCAACTGCTGAAATTTGTCGAATTGTTAAAAAAGTGGAATAAAGTCTATAACCTGACAGCCCTAAAATCTTCCGAAGATATTGTACAGTTGCACTTGCTCGATAGCTTAAGTGTCCTACCTTTTGTGAAATCTGCCGAGAGTGTTATTGATGTGGGTAGCGGTGCCGGTTTACCCGGAATTCCGCTGGCCATCATGTTGCCGGATGTGAGTTTTGTGTTGCTGGATAGTAATGGAAAAAAAACCCGATTTATGCAACAGGCGATTATAGATCTTGGATTAAAAAACGCATCAGTCAGGCATAGTCGCATCGAAGACTATCTGCCATTAGAAAAATTTGACACGATTATAACCCGCGCCTTTGCTGAGATAAACGATACAATAGAAAAACTCAAACACTTCGCTCACAATGACCTACGATTATTATTTATGAAAGCAAAAAATCTCGATATCGAATTGAAAGGCTTAAACAAGACTTACACAGCGCAATCGATTAAACTCACCGTTCCAGGATTGGCAGCAGATCGATCGTTGGTTATCGTTACTCAAGCTCAAGGCGCAGGGGAAAAACATGATTCGTGTAATAGCGATAGCTAATCAAAAAGGGGGCGTTGGTAAAACAACAACTTCGGTGAATTTGGCAGCATCATTAGCAGCGACAAAACGTCGAGTATTGCTGATTGATTTAGATCCGCAAGGTAATGCTAGCATGGGTAGTGGCATTAACAAAAATGAGGTTGAAACCTCAGCTTTTGATGTATTGGTTGATGGCATGTCGATCAAGCAGGCAGTGGTTAGTAATGATGAAGTGGCATATTCAGTCATTGCCAGCAACGTTGATTTAAGTGCGGCGGAAGTTCATTTGCTGGATCGGCCAGATCGCGAACATATTTTAAAAAACGCCATCAAAGACGTTGAAAATGATTATGATTTCGTACTGATTGATTGCCCCCCGTCATTAAACATGTTAACCATCAATGCCTTGGTGGCCGCTAAATCTATTTTGATACCCATGCAGTGTGAATATTATGCGCTGGAAGGTTTGTCCGCATTAATGGATACTATTAATAAGATTAGAGCCACGCTGAATCCAGATTTGGTGATAGAAGGATTGTTACGCACCATGTATGATCCGCGCAATAATCTATCACAACAAGTGACAGAGCAGCTACTCACTTATTTTGGTGATAAAGTGTATCGCACCGTTATTCCCCGCAACGTAAGATTGGCGGAAGCGCCGAGCCACGGATTGCCAGTGTTGAATTATGATAAGACGTCGAAGGGTGCGCAAGCGTATCTGGCGTTAGCAGGCGAAATATTACGCAGAGAAGAAGTAGCCGCGGTATAGAAATTTTCCAATCGCAATAAAACTTAGCTATCATTAGGTGGCTAATTTACTTTATTTACAAACACTAAAGGGTGCCACTTAAGCATGACTAAAAAGCCTCGCGGTCTTGGCCGCGGCCTTGACGCTTTATTAGGCAGTAGCCCGTTGAAAATACCAGCCACTCCGATTGATCCGTCTGCCCGTAAAGGCACAGAGCATGGTGAGTTAAGAGATTTGCCGGTAGATCTTATTCAGCGAGGGAAATATCAGCCGCGTATCAATATGAATCAGGAAGCGTTGCAAGAATTAGCGAATTCAATTCGCGCCCAGGGCGTGATGCAGCCGATCGTTGTACGCCCCATCGCGGCAGGTATGTTTGAGATCATTGCGGGTGAGCGCCGTTGGCGCGCGACTCAGTTGGCTGAAATGGCAACAATTCCAGTTATCGTGCGCGACGTGCCCGATGAGGCCGCCGTTGCCATGGCGCTCATTGAAAATATTCAGCGGGAAGAGCTGAGTCCCATTGAAGAGGCTGCCGCCTTACAGCGTTTAATCGATGAATTTGAGATGACGCACCTGCAAGCGGCGGAAGCGGTCGGCCGATCTCGCGTTGCCGTCAGTAATTTGTTGCGCTTATTATCATTATCGGCAGAAGTCAAAAGTATGCTGTCCCGTGGTGATCTGGAGATGGGACATGCGCGTGCATTAATACCGCTCGAAAGTGTTAAGCAAATTCAAGCTGCGCAGCAGGTGATTAGTCGAGAATTTTCCGTGCGAGAAACGGAAAAACTGGTGAAGCGATTGTTAAGTGGTGAATTGTTTGACGAAAGCCAGAAGAAAAATACAGCAATCAATCCAGATGTTCTTAAGCTGCAAGATAATTTATCAGATAAGCTAGGTGCTAGAGTCAAGATTCATTACAATGATAAAGGCAAAGGTAAACTTGAAATTCAGTACAATAGCTTTGATGAGTTAGACGGGATACTGGCGCACATAAAATAAACATTTCGAGACGTGATTCGCGTGCTTAACGCAAATACACCATTCACTCATTAATATATTATAGAGAAAACATAATTAAACACGCACTTCGTCGGCTAAGCACTTGCGGTCGGCAGTTTTCACACGCTATAATTGCGCGCGTTTTTCCTCGGGAGTCGTGATGAAGCAGCGCCAAAAGCCACCATTGCCGTTACTTCAGGTGGGAGTGGGCACCTTCATTAGTTCTATGACGGTCGCCGGGCTTATATTAGGGTATGTAGTTGATTATTATATCGGCACATTGCCGCTGTTTTTATTGGTATTTGGATTTCTAGGAATGTTGGGCGGCCTGATAAAAGCTTATAAGTTTTTAAGTCTGCCTGATCAACATGATAAAGATGAAGCCGGAAAACGAAGTCGTGACGCACACGCGTCAGCTGACGATGATCCAGATCGCAATCGGTTTGATCGTCGCCGCGGGTTTTAGGCTAGCCTCTCAAGAGTGGCAATCAGTTTCTGCGATATTCGGTATGTTAACGAGTATCGTCATTACATTAATGCTCGGTTTTGGTGTGAATCGAGCAAAAAATAAAGCCCAGGATGATCCTAAAGCAAGCATGGGTATCCTTTACTTGGGCGCAGTTCAACGATTCTTATTAGTCTTAAGTTTTTTCATCGTTGGACTTGCCATATTAAAGCTCGACCCGATGGCTATGACCTTGGGTTTTGCCCTGACACAGTTTGCTTACGTATTCAACATACGAAAATTTAACAAAAGAATTCATTAGCTATAGGTTTAGGAGAATCGTTTTGAGCGCTTCAGAAAGTTCATCAGGTAACGAAACAGTCGAGTATATTCAGCATCACTTGACCAACCTTTGTGTCGGCGATTGTGATCCGATTACACACAAAGCCGCAGGATTTTGGGCGCTACACGTGGACACTCTGTTTTTCAGTTTTGCGTTGGCAGCATTGATCGTTCTTGTTTCAATTAGACTTGGGAAAAATCTTCAGCCGGATTCTCCAGGATGGTTTCAAAATTTGATTGAAACCATTGTTGAATTTGTGCAAACCCAGGTGAGAGATACCTTTCCAGGCCACAACCCACTAATAGCACCATTGGCGCTTACCATATTCTTATGGGTTTGGCTGATGAACTTCATGGATTTGATTCCAGTGGATTTGATCCCGGTTATAGGCAGCTTCCTTGGAATAGAGTATCTAAAGGTTGTACCAACCACCGACTTGAATACCACACTGGCCATGTCATTGACCGTGTTCGGTTTGATTCTCTATTATAATTTTAAAGTTAAAGGTCCGATCGGTTACTTGAAAATGTTTTTATTCCATCCGTTCGGCAAGTTTTTTGTGCCAGTTAACATCGTGATGACCGCCATTGAAGAAATCGCTAAGCCGCTAAGTTTAGCACTACGTCTGTTTGGTAACTTGTTTGCCGGTGAGTTGGTGTTCTTATTGATCGCCTTGATTGGTGGTGGAGCAGCCATTGGTGCTGGACTCTTACTGCTTGTGCCTGCGCAAATTGCTTTAGATTTCGCCTGGTTGATTTTCCATTTACTGGTTATTACCTTGCAAGCGTTTATCTTTATGGTGCTTACCATCGTGTATCTCGGTATGGCGCACACTGATGCGGATGCACATTAAAAGTTTTTGTTTTTTTGTATTTTTTGTTTTAATTTTTTAATCATTTAACTAAGGAGAAATAATATGACGCCTGATATGATTGCGATGATTTACGCTTACACTGCGGTTGGCGTGGGTGTGATCTTGGCGGCAGCGGGTCTTGGATCTGCTATCGGTTGGGGTTTGATTTGTGCGAAAACACTTGAAGGTATTGCTCGTCAACCTGAAATGAAACCAGCACTAATGACTAACATGTTCATCTTTGCCGGTTTAATGGAGTCATTTCCATTTATCATCCTCGCTTTCGCAATGTGGTTCTTGTTTGCGAATCCTTTTGTTGGTGCTTTACAGTCTGCAATTGGTGGTTAAAGATCAATTTCTCAATGACTGTTAACATCCAGAAGAGGAAGATTCAATGAATATTACAGTGACCCTGTTTGCTCAGGTTGTCGCCTTTATAGCTTTGATCTGGTTTGTTCATAATAAGCTTTGGGGGCCGATGAACGGCATGCTCGAAGATCGTCAAAAACGAATCAGTGACGGACTTGCCGCAGCAGAAAAAGGTAAAAAAGACCAAGAGCTAGCAGAGAAAAAAGTCAAAGAAGAACTGGCTGAAGCTAAAAAGCAGGCTGCCGAAATTGTTTCTCTTGCGCAAAAGCGCAGCAACGAAATCGTTGATGAAGCAAAAGTCAGTGCCCGCGCTGAAGCTGATCGCATAATCGTTGCAGCCAATGCTGAAATAAAGCAGGAAATTAACCGTGCCAAAGAAGCGTTGAGAAAAGAAGTTTCTGCGATTGCAGTGGTGGGTGCCAGCAAGATTCTTAATAAGGAAATTGATGCCAAAGCTCATGCCAATCTGTTAAATGATCTGGCAGCTCAAATTTAGGTGACCTTATGGCAGAAGCAACCACATTAGCACGTCCTTACGCACAAGCAGTATTTGAACTCGCGCAAGCTAGCGGAAAACTCCCCGCATGGTCTCGAGCTTTGAGTACCTTGGCAGCGATAGCCAACGAAGATCAAATTAAAGGGTTGATTGCGAATCCTAATATTGATGAAGCGCAATTGATCGATCTGATATTGAGCGTCGCGAAGGATAAACTGGATAAAGAAAATCAAAACTTTGTGAGAACGCTTGCTGAAAATGGGCGTTTGAACCTGATTGCCGAAATTTCTAACAGTTATGAAGCGTTTAAGGCCGAAGCAGAGAAAACAGTGAAAGCTGAAGTTATCTCTGCTTTCAAATTGAACGGTGAACAAACTTCGAAACTGGAAGCTGCCTTGAAAAAACGTCTCGGCTGCGAAGTCAAGATAACAAGCAGGGTTGATACATCCATCATCGGTGGTGCCATCATCCGCGCGGGTGATTTAGTTATCGATGGTTCGGTATCGGGTCAATTGGAACGTTTAGCTAGTGAGCTTTCTCACTGATAGGTTTTAGAAGGAAAAACCCATGCAACTGAATCCTGCAGAAATCAGTAAACTGATTAAGCAAAAAATTCAAAACTATGATGCTTCAACTGAAGCACGCACTGAAGGTACCGTTGTCAGTTTAACTGATGGTATCGCCCGTGTTCATGGTTTGTCAGATGTAATGTCTGGTGAAATGTTAGAATTTCCCGGCAACGTCTATGGCCTAGCACTTAACTTAGAGCGCGACTCGGTTGGTGCGGTAATCTTAGGTGACTATCAAGGTATAACAGAAGGCGACAGTGTTAAATGTACTGGTCGTATTCTTGAGGTACCGGTTGGTCGTGAACTATTGGGTCGTGTTGTAGACTCTTTGGGCAACCCAATTGATGGTAAAGGCGCAGTCAACTGTACTGAAACGTCTCCTATCGAAAAAATCGCACCTGGTGTTATCGCCCGGAAATCGGTTGATCAGCCAGTACAAACCGGTTTGAAAGCAATCGATGCTATGGTGCCAATCGGTCGAGGCCAGCGTGAGTTGATCATCGGCGACCGTCAGACGGGTAAAACAGCCGTTGCGATCGATGCCATCATTAACCAGAAAGACACTGGCGTTAAGTGTATTTATGTCGCAATCGGTCAAAAAGCATCATCGATCGCTAACGTAGTGCGAAAGCTGGAAGAGCACGGCGCGTTGGCTCACACCATCATTGTTGCTGCGGCTGCGTCTGAATCTGCTGCAATGCAATTTATTGCACCTTATGCGGGTTGTACCATGGGCGAATATTTTCGTGACCGTGGTGAAGATGCATTAATTGTCTATGATGATTTGACTAAACAAGCCTGGGCTTATCGACAAGTTTCATTATTACTGCGTCGTCCACCGGGTCGTGAAGCGTATCCAGGCGATGTTTTCTACTTGCATTCACGTTTGTTAGAACGTGCTGCACGGGTAAATGTTGATTACGTTGAGAAATTTACCAACGGTGCAGTGAAAGGAAAAACCGGTTCTTTAACCGCTTTGCCGATCATTGAAACGCAAGCGGGTGACGTTTCTGCTTTCGTACCAACCAATGTAATTTCGATTACCGATGGTCAGATCTTCCTGGAAACTGATTTATTTAATTCAGGCATACGCCCAGCGATTAATGCCGGTTTGTCGGTATCTCGAGTGGGTGGTGCAGCGCAAACCAAAATCATTAAAAAGCTTGGTGGTGGTGTTCGTCTTGATCTAGCACAATATCGTGAGTTAGCGGCATTTGCTCAGTTTGCTTCAGATCTTGATGAATCAACTCGAAAGCAAATCGAGCGTGGTCAACGTGTAACTGAATTAATGAAGCAAAAACAATATTCTCCATTAAGCATTGCTCAAATGGCGTTTTCATTGTTTGCGGCGAATGAAGGTTACATTGATGATGTTGCGGTAGACAAAGTCGTTGATTTTGAAGAAGCATTGCATTCTTACCTCAAGTCTAACGCGACTGAATTGGTCAACAGCATTAACCAGACAGGTAATTTTAATGATGATATTGCAGCAAGTATGCGTAAAGCGATTGAATCATTCAAATCAACCAATACTTGGTAAGCTGGGAGGCGCAACATGGCCGTTGGTAAAGAGATAAGAACCCAGATAAAGAGCATCAAAAACACGCAGAAAATTACGCGTGCGATGGAAATGGTGGCTGCCAGTAAAATGCGTAAAGCACAAAGACGCATGCAAGCCTCCAAACCCTATGCCGCTAAAATGCGTAACGTGATTGCTCATCTGGCACACGCACATCCTGAATATCATCACCCTTACCTTTCAGCGAGAGAAAGTGTTAAGCGGGTTGGGTATATCCTGATTACCACGGATCGCGGTTTGTGTGGTGGATTAAATACTAACCTGTTAAAAACTGCTGTCGTCAGTATGCGTGAATACCACAACCAAGGTATTGAAGCAGAGCTTTGTGTTATAGGCTCGAAAGGTACAGGCTTTTTAAAGCGGATTGGCGCCAACATCAGAGCAACAGCAACTCATCTTGGTGATGAGCCAGGTATCAATGACTTGATCGGTTCGGTTAAAGTGATGCTGGATGCTTATGACAATGGTGAAATTGATCGTTTGTACCTGGTTAGCAATGAATTTGTTAATACCATGACACAAACCCCATTAGTTGAGCAATTGTTGCCGATCGCTGCCGAAAAGCCAGAGCAAGAGTTAAAGCATCATTGGGACTATATTTATGAGCCTGAGGCCAAAATAGTTCTGGATGCATTAATGATGCGCTACATCGAGTCTTTGGTGTACCAGGGCGTGGTAGAAAATATTGCGAGTGAACAAGCAGCACGAATGGTTGCCATGAAAGCGGCAACGGATAATGCGGGTGATCTGATTGATGATCTACAACTTGTTTATAACAAAGCGCGGCAAGCGGCAATCACTCAGGAAATTTCTGAGATCGTTGCAGGTGCGGCAGCAGTTTAATGAATTTATATTAAGGTAAGAGGAAGAAGACATGAGCACAGGTAAAGTTGTTCAAGTCATCGGTGCGGTTGTTGACGTGGAATTTCCACGTACTGATGTACCTAAGGTATATAACGCACTAGTTGTTGACGAACTTGGTTTAACCATGGAAGTCCAGCAGCAACTCGGTGACGGTATTGTCCGTTGTGTTGCGATGGGTACCAGCGATGGTTTGAAGCGTGGATTAGCAGTTTCAAATAACGGTAAAGCGATTTCTGTTCCGGTTGGACAAAAAACGTTAGGCCGTATTATGGACGTACTCGGTAATCCAATTGATGAGAAAGGCCCGATTGGTGAAGAAGACCGTTGGGAAATACATCGCAAGGCACCAGCCTATGAAGATCTAGCGGCGTCTACTGAACTTTTGGAAACCGGCATTAAAGTTATCGACTTGGTCTGCCCATTTGCTAAGGGTGGTAAGGTTGGTTTGTTTGGTGGTGCGGGTGTTGGTAAAACCGTAAACATGATGGAGCTTATCCGTAATATTGCGATTGAGCACAGTGGTTACTCGGTATTTGCCGGTGTTGGTGAACGTACTCGTGAGGGTAATGATTTCTACCACGAAATGACTGACTCAAACGTTATCGATAAAGTATCATTGGTATATGGTCAAATGAATGAGCCTCCAGGCAACAGACTGCGAGTTGCGCTGACTGGCTTAACCATGGCGGAATATTTCCGTGATGAAGGCCGCGATGTTTTGTTCTTTGTTGATAACATCTATCGTTATACATTGGCGGGCACTGAAGTATCAGCATTGTTAGGTCGAATGCCTTCTGCGGTAGGTTATCAGCCGACACTTGCGGAAGAAATGGGTGTTTTACAAGAACGTATTACGTCAACTAAAACGGGTTCGATCACCTCAATTCAAGCGGTATATGTTCCCGCGGATGATTTGACTGATCCGTCACCAGCAACAACGTTTGCGCATTTGGATGCCACGGTTGTACTGTCACGCTCAATTGCTGAGCAAGGTATATACCCAGCAATCGATCCATTGGATTCGACATCACGTCAGTTAGATCCACTGGTTATCGGTCAAGAGCATTATGATGTTGCGCGTGGTGTACAGAATACATTGCAACGTTACAAAGAATTGAAAGATATTATTGCAATTCTGGGTATGGACGAGTTATCTGAAGATGATAAATTAGTCGTAACCCGTGCTCGTAAAATGCAACGTTTCTTGTCACAGCCATTTTTTGTTGCTGAAGTATTTACGGGTTCTCCCGGTAAATATGTTTCATTAGCAGAAACTATTCGTGGCTTTAAAGGTATTATTGCTGGTGATTACGATAATATTCCTGAAATGGCTTTTTACATGGTTGGTAGCATCGACGAAGCTGTTGAAAAAGCTGAGAAAATGAAATAACCACCTTAAAGGTATACGAATATGGCTATGACATTTCATGTTGACATTGTAAGTGCTGAGGAACAAATTTTCTCCGGCATAGCTGAAATGCTGTTTGCACCAGGCGCAATGGGTGAGTTAGGAATAATGGCTCGCCATACGCCATTGCTTACACCGCTGAAGCCAGGTGAGTTAAGAATTCGTCTTGTAGGCGGTGAAGAGCAATCAATTTATGTGTCGGGTGGAATGCTTGAAGTCCAACCACATGTGGTTACTGTTCTTTCTGATACTGCGGTAAGAGCGAAAGATCTTGATGAAGCGGCTGCGTTGGAATCGAAAGAACGTGCTGAAAAAGCGTTGCAAGAACAAAGTGCGGAAGTTGATTATGCACTTGCAGAAGCACAATTGGCAGAAGCTGTCGCACAGCTGCAAACCATTAGGCGGATGAAAAGTAAACGCCGTTAGGCAGGTACAAGTTGTTGTAAAACAAAAAGGGCTTTCGAGCCCTTTTTGTGTTTTGATATACTTATTTGTGATCGGGGTTCGACAATTGTAAAGGTGCCGCCTTCCACCGTTCGCTGTGGCAAAGCCTCAGCGAGAGTCGCCGTAAATACGTCCCTGTAGGCTTGGGGCGGCATCCATGCCGCCAACACTCTCGCTATGGCTTTACCACAGCGAACGGTGACTACCGTGAACTCCGATTGTTCGATTGTTAATGAA
>CALZHW010000025.1:0-18737 GCA_945787125.1 uncultured Ectothiorhodospiraceae bacterium | reverse complement strand
AGTCGCCGTAAATACGTCCCTGTAGGCTTGGGGCGGCATCCATGCCGCCAACACTCTCGCTATGGCTTTACCACAGCGAACGGTGACTACCGTGAACTCCGATTGTTCGATTGTTAATGAATATTATTGATTCCATCAAACTCGCATTTCGCACAGTTGCGCGTTATGCTAAATATTTCCACTATCAGACAGTTTCTAGGAGCCTATCCGAGAATGGGAGCCGTAGTGAGGGAAAACCTGAATGTCGCTTAATATAGTTATCTTGGCCGCAGGTAAAGGCACGCGAATGCGTTCCAAATTACCTAAAGTATTACATAAAATTGCCAACAAACCCTTGGTTGAGCATGTGATAAACACTGCTGGACAATTGAATCCCGAAAAGATCATTGTTGTTTATGGCCATGGTGGTGAGATTGTGCCGACTAAACTGGCGCATCTCGATGTCACCTGGGTTGAACAAACCGAACAGCTGGGTACCGGTCATGCGGTAGAACAAGCTCTGCCCCACTGCGCCACAGGTTCATCAGTTTTGGTACTTTATGGTGATGTTCCTCTCACTCGCTTAGAAACTTTAACTAATTTATGCAAGATTACCATGGAGTCTGGGAAAGTCGGTTTATTGACCGCTGTACTGGAAAATCCGACAGGTTATGGTCGCATAGTCAGAGATGCAGCCGCTAAAGTGCAGAGAATTGTTGAGCAAAAAGATGCTAATGAATCACAAAAAAGTATTACAGAAATAAACACTGGCATTGTGAGTGCACGTAAAAATGATTTGGATCGCTGGCTCGCTCAGCTGGAAAATAATAATGCACAGGGCGAATTCTACCTCACAGATATTATTGCGCTGGCTGTGGCTGATGGCATTGAAGTAAACACTAGTCATGCTGAGCATTTGTGGGAAGTAGCCGGCATCAATGATAAGCGCCAGTTGGCAGATTTAGAGCGACAATATCAATTATTGCAAGCCCAGGCGTTGATGGTCGCCGGTGTTACGTTGGCTGACCCACAGCGTATCGATGTTAGAGGCGAGTTAACCGCCGGACTGGATGTTACGGTAGACGTAAATTGCATATTCGAAGGCGATGTTAATCTGGCCGATGATGTTACCATTGGGCCTAATTGCCTTATTATTAATTCGTCACTCGGCGCGGGCGTTGTTGTTTTTGCGAATAGTATTATTGAAAACGCGAACATTGGTGCACGTTGTCATATTGGACCGTTTGCCCGCATTCGCCCTGGTACTGAGTTATCTTCCGGGGTTAAGATTGGTAACTTTGTTGAAATTAAAAAAGCGATAATCGCTGAAGACTCCAAAGTCAATCATCTTAGTTATATCGGTGATACGGTAATGGGTAAAAATGTCAATATTGGCGCCGGTACTATAACGTGTAACTATGATGGCGCGAATAAATTTGTCACAACCATTGAAGATAATGTTTTTGTGGGTTCTGATACCCAGTTGGTTGCGCCGGTAGTGATTGCTGAAGGCGCCACAATAGGTGCGGGTTCTACTATTACTTGCGATGTGCCAGCGAGTAAATTGACCTTGAGTCGAACCAAACAAACGACCATCAACAATTGGCAACGGCCAGTAAAGAATACAGCGAAGAAGCCCAGGTAATCAACTTTTTAGATTAGGAAAATCTTATGTGTGGAATTGTAGGAGCAGTAGCAGAGCGAAATGTGGTGCCTATTTTACTTGAGGGTCTGCGGCGACTGGAATATCGCGGTTACGACTCGGCCGGCATCGCCATCCTCAATAGTGAAAATAGCCTGGCTAGAGTCCGTGCAAAAGGTAAAGTTAATCAACTTGAGCCCTTGTTGCAGGAAAATAATTTGTACGGAGAGCTTGGCATTGCACATACTCGCTGGGCAACGCACGGTAAACCGACAGATGCAAATGCTCACCCACATATTTGCAATCAAAAAGTTGCGCTGGTACATAATGGTATCATCGAAAATCATCAGCAGCTCAGAGAAAAACAAATTCAGCAAGGTTATGCCTTTACCTCCGAAACCGATACCGAAACCGTTGTCCATGAAGTGTATCATCAACTGCAATCAACCCATGATTTATTAAAAGCACTGCAACAAACCGTTGATTTACTCGATGGTGCTTATGCGTTAGCCGTTATACATACCGCTGAACCGGGTCGACTTGTTGTCGCTCGCCGGGGTAGTCCACTGGTTATTGGTGTTGGCATTGGTGAGCATTTTATTGCCTCCGATGTTACGGCACTTTTACCGGTTACTAACCGTTTTATTTTTCTGGAAGATGGTGATATCGCTGATATTACACGCGATAAATTATCCATCTTTAATGAGCATGGCGAACCGGTTGAACGTGCAATCAAACACTCGCAATTAACCGCCGATGCGGCAGAGAAAGGCACTTATCGTCATTACATGCTCAAGGAAATTTTTGAGCAGCCTAAAGCCATTGCAGAAACACTAGCCGGCAGGGTGAGTAATAATAAACTGATTGAAGAATCATTTGGTTTAAATGCAACTGAAATTTTTGACAAGATTGATGGCGTGCATATACTGGCTTGTGGCACCAGCTACCATGCCGGCATGGTAGGAAAATACTGGCTAGAGTCCGTCGCAAAAATTCCCTGCTCGGTGGAAATTGCCAGCGAGTTTCGCTACCGCAAACCCGTTCTTCGAAGAAATAGTTTAGTGGTTACTTTATCGCAATCCGGTGAAACGGCGGACACCCTGGCTGCCCTGGAAGAAGCAAAACGTTTGGGTTTTGGTCATAGTCTGGTGATTTGCAACGTGCCGGAAAGTTCCTTGGTACGCGCTTCAGATCTAAGTTTTTTGACCCGTGCTGGCCCGGAAGTTGGGGTTGCTTCAACTAAAGCATTTACCACGCAATTGGTGGCGATGATGTTACTGGTTATTGCCTTGGGTCGTCGTCGACAAATGTCAGAACAAGTTGAAGAATTTATAATTAACGAACTGCAACAGCTGCCAGCAAAAATTGACGATATGCTATCGAGTATAGACGACAAAATTCAGCACTTAGCAGAAGCCTTCACCGATAAAGAAAATGCCCTGTTCCTGGGTCGTGGCACGATGTACCCCATCGCGATGGAAGGTGCGTTAAAGTTAAAAGAAATTTCTTACATTCATGCTGAAGCGTACCCGGCAGGTGAGTTAAAGCATGGCCCATTAGCTTTGGTCGACGCTGATATGCCTGTTATTACTGTCGCGCCAAACGATGAGCTTCTAGAAAAGTTAAAATCAAACATGCAAGAAGTATATGCCCGAGGGGGGCAGCTGATTGTGTTTGCAGATCCAGCCTCAAAGGTAGAAAGTTCAGAAGGCATTGAAGTTATCGAGATTACTTCTGCCAATGAAATTGTTGCGCCGATTCTGTTTACCGTGCCATTGCAGCTATTGTCATATTATGTCGCTGTATTAAAAGGCACGGATGTTGATCAGCCCCGGAACTTGGCTAAATCAGTGACTGTCGAATAATTCATGTTTGACCTGCTTGCTACATCTGGGGTAGTTTAGTTTGCCTGTAGTGACAGGCGGGTGGATTTAATAGATGGATTATCTTATAGGGCAGGATTAATGATTACTTGGATAAAGTTCTTTTTTCAAATCTGTTTATTTAAAGCCGCGCCGCAAGATGCACCAAGCTCGAAATCTGTTCTGTATGTCGCGGTTATTGCGTATTTTCTGGTTGCGCTAGTTATTACCTTACAGACGCAGGAACTGGCACAATCCATTGTGGCTGCGTCAATACAAACCGGATTGATAATATTTGTGACAAATCTGGTTTTATGGATTAGAAAAACCCCAGAACGTTATGTGCAGACGATCAGCGCATTAATGGGCGCCTGTGCGTTGATTGGTGTATTGGCTATTCCGATCTTAAATCTCATCATCAATTCTGGTGGGCTGGAAGGCTTTAACTTTGTGCTGTGGTTTATTTTTATTGCCTGGGAGGCCTTAGTCGTCGCGCATATCTTTCGCCATACTATGGAGCTGCCATTTCTTGCTGGCCTTGGTATGTCATTGATCTATATGTATTTATCCTTTGCAATTACACTGCGTATTTTACGCGTCATGACGATGACTGTTGGCTAGGAGCCTGTCCGAGAATGGGCTCCTAATTTCGGCAACTCACCCACTAAGAACATTTTAATGCATATTCATATTTTAGGTATTTGTGGCACATTTATGGGCGGTGTCGCTCTTTTAGCGCGTGAGCTGGGTTATCAGGTTTCTGGCTCAGATACGGGTGTTTATCCTCCGATGAGTACGCAACTAGAAGAGCAAGGTATTCAGCTCAGTGAGGGTTATGATCCGGCGGTTATTGAAAAATTAAAACCTGATTTAGTCGTGATCGGGAATGCTATGTCTCGCGGTAATGCTTCGGTTGAATATGTGCTGGAGCGTCAGATAGCATTTACCAGTGGGCCAGAATTTGTCTATCGACACATATTATCCAACCGCTGGGTATTGGCCGTGGCAGGAACCCACGGTAAAACCACAACCAGTAGTATGCTTGCTTGGATACTGCAATATGCCAAGCTGGAGCCCGGATTTTTAATAGGCGGCGTACCACAAAATTTCGGCGTTTCCGCCCGTCTGGGTAATACACCATTTTTTGTCATTGAAGCGGATGAATACGACACCGCTTTTTTTGATAAACGTTCTAAATTTGTCCATTATCATCCGCGAACCTTGGTCTTGAATAATCTCGAATTCGATCATGCGGATATTTTCGCTGATATCGACGCCATAAAGCGGCAATTTCATCATTTAATGCGAATCGTGCCAGCAACTGGCAAAGTCATCTCCGATGCTCAAGATGTTAATCTTGAAGCGGTTCTAGCCATGGGCTGTTGGTCGGAAATAGAAAAAGTGGATCATGCAAGCCGCCAAGGCTGGTGGGCCGAACCGATCAAAGCGGATGCCAGTGAGTTTAAAGTGGGTTTCGAAAATAGGGAGTTTGGCGTTGTTTGCTGGGATTTAATCGGCCAGCACAACATGCAAAATGGCTTGATGGCGATTGCCGCTGCACGGCATGTTGGGGTTGCGCCTGAGCATGCTATCGACGGTCTGGCATCCTATATCAACACTAAACGGCGGCTGGAACTGCGCGGCGTGGTTAACGACATTGCAATCTATGATGACTTTGCGCACCACCCAACGGCGATTCGCTTAACACTGGATGGTATGCGCCACAAGGTGGGTTCGAAGAAAATAATTGCGATCCTTGAGTTACGTTCAAATACCATGAAAATGGGTGTGCACAAGGCGTTGCTTGCAGAGTCTCTGGTGAAAGCCGATGAAGTCATCATATGCCAGCCTGCCAATGCGGATTGGGATGTAATGCAAGTGATGCGATCAATCAAGAATAAGCTTGTTGTGCTAACTGAAGTTGCTGCCATCGCAGAACGTGTGAGCCGCACGGCACGACCGGGTGATCATGTTGTCGTTATGAGTAACGGCGGTTTTGATAACATCCATGAGCGTTTATTGACGGCTCTTGCAGTGTGAAACAGCGCATTAGTTTGGCAATAACGGGTGCTTCTGGTGTCCAGTACGGTTTACGTTTATTAGAGTGTTTGTTGCAAGCGGATAAGACCGTTTACTTAATGCTTTCGTCTCCCGCCAAGGTTGTAATTGCGACTGAAACCGAGTTAAAACTACCCGGTCGTGCGAGCGATATCGAAGCCTATTTTACTGATAAATACGCTGCAAAACCCGCTCAACTCAGCGTTTTTAGCCGTGATCAATGGATGGCGCCGGTTGCTAGTGGTTCCAACGCACCTGATGCCATGGTGGTTTGCCCATGTTCCACCGGCACGCTTTCTGCAATTGCCTGTGGTAATAGTCGAACATTGATTGAACGTGCAGCGGATGTCATGCTTAAAGAAAAACGCCAACTTATTATAGTGCCACGTGAAACGCCATTATCAGCGATTCATTTAGAAAACATGCTGAAGCTGGCGAACCTTGGGGTCACGATACTGCCTGCAAGCCCGGCTTTTTACCACAAACCCACTGAAATTAGCGAGTTAATCAATTTTGTGGTTGCTCGCATCCTGGATCATTTAGGGATAGAGCAGCGTTTTGCCCCTCGCTGGGGGGAATAGAGTTCGTGTCTGTGGTAGAAATCCCGATATTCCCCTTGAAAACCGTATTATTTCCCGGTGGCCCATTGCCGTTGCGTATTTTTGAGCCGCGTTATACAGATATGATTAGCCAATGTATGAAAACAAATACCGGCTTCGGTGTATGCCTGATTCAAAATGGTAATGAGGCGGGTTCAGCGGCAGAATTTCATGCTGTGGGCACCCTGGCCAAAGTGGTTGATTTTCACCTACAGCGAGACGGTATATTGGGTATTGTTGTGCAGGGTGATGCACGTTTTCATGTGCGGAATTTTCAAATTGCCAAAGACCAATTGATTACTGCTGAAGTGGAATATTTTAACGATGAACCAAAAGTGCCGGTGCCTGATGAGTTTCAAGAATTAATCAAGATATTGGAGGCCGGTGTTCCTGGTTTTCCCAGTGTTCCCAGGGTTAATTCCCCTGGTAGAGAAAAACCCCTAGCCGAGTCTCCTGAAATCCGGGAAGATGCCAGTTGGTTAGGTTTTCGTTTAGTGGAAATGTTACCGTTGCGACTTTCGCAAAAACAATATTTCTTGCAGCTCAATGAGCCGCTGTTACGTCTGGAAAGAATTGATGATGTGATTCACCAATTGGGTGCGGAAAATTAGCTCAAACCAAGTCTTCAAATCCCTGCTGATTGCATTTTTTTGCAGCCAATCGACAAGCCTGTTTCAACGCTTCTGCCCATGAATTCTTGTTTAAGCGCGCTTGAATTATGCCGGCGTTAAAAGTGTCTCCCGCACCCAGTGTTTCTATGGGTTGTTGAATACTGAAAGCGGGCTGATGTATCAGCGGCTGGTTGGGTACCAAGCAGTACGCGCCCTGTTCTCCCCAGGCACATAACAGAACTTTGTCAGGTTGAATGGCTGCACGCGACGACAAAAAATTTTTAGCGTTATCAAAACCCAGTGCGTTGGCAAAATGCTTGGAATAATAATAAATGTCGGCCACGCGCAATAGTTGTTCTATGCCAGCTCTGACTTTTTCAATTTCAATCGATACGGTAATTTCTGGGTGATTCTGTTTTATCCGAAGAATCATTTTCACGTTTTCCGCAGCAACTCTCGCTTCAAGATGAATCCAGTCAAACTCAGTCAGCGGAATTTTTTTGAAATCTGCAAAGTTATATTCAGGAAGATTTCGATAATGCACAATAGTTCGCGAACCATTTCGTTGATTAATCGTGATGTAGGAGGTGGGCACTTTGCCCTCATCAAGCACTTTGCAGTGCTGATAATCAATGTTATGTTGCTGGAAGTCTTGCAGAATAATCTCGGCATCACTCTCTTTACACAAAACACCCGCCCAAAAACACGTATGAGAATACTGGGAAAGAACGGCCAGGGTATTGCTAACATTGCCGCCGCGTCTGCGTTGTTGAGAAACTGCTCGTAGTTCTTCATCTTCTAGTGGGTAATGATCAACGGTATTAATGATATCGAGTGTTGCGATACCGATACCTAATATCTTAGCCATCGTTTGCCTTATCTGGATTGTGTGCTCTTAAATTGGATAAAGGAATGTAATAGATAAAAAATTCAAGAATTAGCCAGCCGATTATCATCCCAATTGCATAACCCCAGCTTTCTTCAAGCAAGGCCATGAAGCCAAAAAAGAAGATATTCCAGGAAAGCACAAAGTACATAATTGCCATGACTACTGGATTCGCACACATCCGGCCGCCACATTTGCTGCACGTTATATTTAACCACTTACCCGCTTTCAACTTGTCTTTGAGTGTAATTGTTAATTCGCCACAGCGTGGGCATTCAGTGTTTTCCATAAGACTACTCCCCCTTTGGTAGATCGATATCTTACTCGATTTTCCAGATGCTGGCGATATTCCCGAGGCGAGCGGTAAAACCTGCCTTAAAGTGAGCTGTATCACACTCATTCAGGAACCTGCTAGCAGTTTGAAATACTCAATTATCATGCGGTTAAAGTAAGCGATTTAAGAGCCGATTAGTAAGGGACATCATTTAGACAAAGCTCAAGTTCTATCTGGGTAACTCTAAGGTACTGTTTTTTATAAAGGAAAATTACATGAAGCAATTGGCTCAAGGCTTGATTTTATTGAGTGTTAGTGTTGGGGTCATGGCGGAACCCATCTTTCATCCAGCAGGTGAAAATTTGACCAATGGTCCAATCGCCAATTTTCAGAGTGTCATAGGGCACACGAATAATCCTGCCACCGGCGCTAGTGCATTAGCCGTTCAGGAGTGGAACATTGGCATTGGCTTGGTTTCTTCCGTGGGTTTTGGCCTGGAGCTAGGGCCGGTTGATAATTTGACATCACAACTTGAAGGCCTGTCAGATCAATTAGAGCTCTTTGAAAGCAATCCAAGTCAGGAGCTCGCTACGGAAATAAGTGATAATTTTGATGGCTTTTTAGAAGAGGCGGGAGAAAAAGGCTATTTACAATTGCATATGGGTATTCATCCCATTGCGCCGATTGTATGGAATTCTCGTAATACCTTGGGCGGCAGTCTTGTATTTGATGTAAATGTCGCGGTGCAAGCGCAACTCAATATCCTTGACGCCCCGCTGATTTATAACACAACCGCTCAGGGCGCCGAGTTACTGCAAACCAATTCCGCGGTGTATCTCAAAGTCGGTGCAATTGCGGAGTCGTCTCTTGCTTATAGTCGCTCACTCTATAAAAACGACTATGGGACATTATATTCTGGTGTACGCGCAAAATATTATCTCGCTGAGTTAAGAAAAAGTCTCACCGGCGTTTCACAAATTGAAGACGCGCAAAAATTATTAGAGGACGAGCTTGATATTGCCATCTCAGGTGAGCAAGCATTAGGCGTTGATCTCGGCCTAATGTGGGCAAGTGATTTTTATCGGGCTGGTGCCACCGTTAGAAATATTAATTCCCCCAGTTTTTCTTATGAAACGGTTGGACTTAACTGCGACACAAAAACCGGTGCCGTGCAAGACAGCTGCAACATCGCAAAATCCTTTAGTGGCGAAATAGATCTGGAAGAAAAGTGGGTGATGGATCCCCAAATAAATCTAGAGTTTGCATTGTATAATAGTTCGCGTAACTGGTTTATGGCGGTGTCTGGTGATGTTTCTCCCGTGAATGATGCCGTCGGCAACGAATTGCAATGGTTTACTGCCAGTGTAGGATACGCCACCCGTTCATGGTTGTTACCTGGGGCACGTTTGGGTTATCGAAAAAATCTGGCGGGAAGTCAGTTAAGTACGGCGAATGTTGGTTTATCGCTCTTCAAAATATTACATTTAGATGTGGCCTATGGGTTAGAGAGTATCAAAGCAGAAGGCTTGGATCTGCCACAAACGGGAAATACAGTTCCCCGAATACTACAAGTCAATCTTGGCATTGATTTATTGTTTTAATCCAGTTAAGGAAAGGTCATGACATATAAAAAGAATTTTTTAGCGTTGTCGGTAGCGATCGCTGTAATGAGTTTAACCGGTTGTGGTGTAACGCCGCAGGATGAAGGCAGTGGAACAAATAAAACAGCAAAACTTAGCGGAATCGCAGTTGATGGTTATGTTGCTGGCGCAACGGTATACGCCGATACGAATGCCAATAATAAAGTTGACGCCTGGGAGCCCAGAGCGCTCACCGATTCACAAGGTTATTTTTCCTATAATCCTATAACGTTAACTAACTACTGTGAATCAGATAATTTAGCGCATGAAAAATTTTGTTTATCGGCACCGATAGGTCATGATGAAGTAATATTGCGTATCACCAAGGGTTTTGACTTAACGACGATGGAGCCATTTACAGGCACCTTAAGTATGCGCATGAATATAACTGACAGTATAATTACCACGCCAGCAATGACCTCGCCTATCACTGGATTGCTAGTGCATATGTCAGAGGCTCAACAAGCTGCTTTTTACTTAGCAGAAGACATTGAAGCAGAGGATGTTGGTAAAGATTTTTTAAATTTCTCGGATGCTTCAACAGTAGTTGATGATGCAGAGCGAAGGAAACTACTTTCGCTTGCGTTAAAAACCCATAAAGTCGCAGACATGATTGCTGGAAGATTGAATTTAAAATTTGATCAAGATAGGTTGGCTAATCCAAGTGCTGAGGCCGAAGGTTTTTTTGGTAAAGTGGAAGGCGTATCTAATGACGCCTCAGATTTGGTGTATCGAGAAATTGCTAAATTGGTTTCTGATACGGAAAGTGTTAGTGATATTTTAGGTGACGCAGCTTCAATGGAATTGGTTGTTGAAAATTCCTGGGTGGCTTTTAGTGAAGTGATTACTGAACATAATGCACGTAAGACAGCAAATGCGAATGAAGGTGATGCGGTTGATGGGTTATATGAAATTGTACCGGTGAATTCAGCTAATGTTACTACAATAGCCAATGATGCGTTTGCTCTAGCGGACTTAGCTGATACTTTATTTAATGACCCGCTTGTTGAGATTGTTGATGGAAATGGAACATCAACAATCGATGAAGATGTTGCCTCGCGTATAAAAGCATTAGATATCGTTAGTTATTTAATGCGCACTGATCACGGTGCTGCAGAAAAAAATAATGCAATTGATATGGCAAATGATTCAGATTATCTGAATCATTTAAGAAGTGACAAAACTGATGTAGCCGGTTTGAAAAATAAATTTATCTCTGACCCAGGAAATATAGTTGCCAGTGCGGCAGATTATTCCACACGACAAAGTTTCACAGATTTACTCGGTGAAAATAATGACAGTGCAAACTTGGCAGGTTTTACGGTAAGTAATGCAGCAGGAATGGCAGGTAATTCGCTGGGTATTAATGAAGGCGAGGACAATGTAGCAATTACTTTTATTGGTGCGACTGAGGATCCAGATGTTACCAGTGGCACAGTAAACATTAGTGCAGCTATGGCGGATGGAATTTTTGCTGCAAGCAATGATGATCCAACAGCGCCTACTGAAGAAGTTGACTTAACCGGAACCTGGGAGCAGTTAGATGCTTATACTATGTTAATGAACGTGGAAGTTGCCGGGGTTAATCAGCCTGTCATTATAAAGCCAACACTTGATGCTAACAATGAGCCTGCCTATTACTTTGACATGGGTGGTGAGCAGGGTATTTGGGTGCCGTAAATAGTCAGCTTGTTGTAGAAACCAGACAAAAAAGCCGGCACTTCGCCGGCTTTTTTTTCTTTTGCACAGACTATTTAAGTTGTATTTTGTATCAAATTAACAGGCATTTTTTTAAAAAAAATTCAATTTTACTTTTTCTTGCCACGCTATAAAAAAATATGTATTTCTGAATTATTTATATTATTAATTACAATAACTTAGTTTGTTTGTTAAGTATCCATTTAAAGAACTTTTGATTAATAAGCGATAATAATCACCGCCTAGAATTATTGAATAAGCTTGACATGCCTGCGATGTCATGGCATAAATGCAGCCATCTTTTGGTCTGGATAATAACTCTAAACCAATAAGGTCTGTTTTTATTCTTCATAGAAGAGAATGAAAACTTTTTTTTAATATTTATCGGGAGGATAATTAATGAAAACTAAATTACTAGCTTTATCTGCTGCAGCTGCTTTGGCATTCGGTGTTTCAACTGCATCTAACGCTACTGATATGCCACCATTGGCTAAAAAATCAGGTTGTACTGCTTGTCATGCAATCGACAAAAAAGTGGTTGGTCCAGCTTGGGCAGACGTTGCTGCTAAGTACAAAGGCGATGCAGCTGCTAAAGACGCTTTAATTGATAAAGTCAAAAAAGGTGGTAAAGGTAACTGGACTGAAGTTACTAAAGGCGTTCCAATGCCTCCTTACTCACCTCGCGTTGCTGACGCAGACATCGCAGAATTGGTTGATTTCGTTTTAGCTTTATAAGACGAATAAGTAATCAGTTGATCGATGATCAAGAAAAAAGCCGGGTAAACCCGGCTTTTTTTTAAGGTTTAAAAAACACCTACCAGCTAAAAATCACCCAGGAAGGGATTTTCAAGTCAGGGGTAAGGTCATTGTGACGTCTATCAAAGTCCCCGTCACCATCAGCATCCACCAGGTAATACGGCAGACCTTTTTTGGGGGTCACTTTAATCATGTAAACCTGGCCAAATGAGCGGTATTCCCTAATTTCGGTAGAATCATCAGAAAAAATTCGAATTTCTTCAGCAGGTACATCCTCATTTTTCACTTCCGCATAGGCATTAGTGAAAAGCAAAAGGCTTGTGAGTAGTATAATTTTAGTTTTCATAACTCAATTGTAAACCCTCGTTCGACGTTTGCCTACTGCTACAAATCCAGCATCACCTCTTTTTCTTCAGCTGAAGGCTCAAAACCGTGCTTTTCGTAGTGATTAAAAATGGCTTCAGCGATTTGATTTGGATTATCGATAATCTGTAGTAATTTAATATCATCTGGGCTGATCATTTTTTCGTTGACCAGAACATCTTCAAACCAGGTCAATATGCCCTCCCAAAAAGGACGATGAACTAGAATGATCGGTATATGTCGGGTTTTTTTGGTTTGCACCAGGGTTAATATTTCGCAGAGTTCATCTAGCGTGCCAAAGCCACCCGGCATGACTACATAAGCTGAGGCATATTTTACAAACATCACCTTGCGGGAAAAAAAGTGGCGGAAACTCAATGAAATATCTTGATAGGCATTACCGGACTGTTCAAAGGGTAGCTCTATATTCAAGCCAATGCTGGGAGATTTACCACTGTAGGCGCCTTTATTGCCTGCTTCCATAATTCCCGGCCCACCACCAGTGACGACGCTAAAGCCCGCATCGGACAATTCTCTAGCAATTTCTTCGGTCAATTTATAATAGGGGTGATCTTCAGGTGTCCGCGCTGAGCCAAATATACTGACAGATGGGCGAATTTTTGCCAGGCGCTCAAAGCCTTCAACAAATTCTGCCATGATCTGGAATATTTTCCAGGACTCACGTGTTAACATTGAGTCATTTATTGGCCCCAAACTCGGGTGAGATACCTTGTGTTTTTCTGTCATTATTTATTCCTTTAACGTAACACTATCTAGAAAACTGTAAAAATCGATGCTTAAAAACAAACCTTTTATATTGGTCGATGGATCATCTTATTTATTCCGTGCTTATCATGCTATGCCAGCATTAACTAACGCTAGGGGTGAGCCGACAGGCGCCATATATGGTGTCGTCAATATGATGCGGCGACTTATACGTGATTATCCCGGCAGTACGACCGTGGTGATTTTTGATGCCAAAGGGAAAAATTTTCGTCACGAGTTGTATGCAGATTACAAAGCTAACCGGCCACCGATGCCTGAAGATCTCGCTGCACAGATTATGCCGCTGCATGATATTTTACAAGCGATGGGATATCCGTTGCTCGCGATACCGGGTGTAGAAGCGGATGATGTTATCGGTACGTTGGCAAAACAAGCCACTGGGATGCAAGTAGAAACTATTATCTCAACCGGCGATAAAGACCTGGCTCAGTTGGTGAATGAGCATATCACATTGATTAACACCATGACAGACACCACCCTTGATGTAAAAGGTGTTGTCACGAAATTTGGTGTTCCGCCAAACTTGATTATAGATTATTTGGCATTGATTGGTGACAGCGTTGATAACATTCCTGGCGTCCCAAAAGTAGGGCCAAAAACCGCGGTAAAATGGCTGGATCAATATGGCTCCTTAAAAAACATCATGCAGCATGCAGACGAAATAAAAGGTAAAGTGGGGGAAAACTTACGAAATAGTTTGCCTCACTTGCCGCTGTCATACGAATTAGCAACAGTGAAGTGTGACGTCGATCTGGAAGAAACTGTGGACTCCCTGGTCATGCACAAGATTGATACTGAAACCTTGACGCAATATTTCTCGCAGTTTGAATTCAAGGCTTGGTTGCGAGAACTGCAAACCACTAAACATTCAACGATCGAAGCGGCAGCAGCAACAAATGATGCAGCCGCTAGCAGTAATCACTATGCAACATTGTTTACAGAAAATGAATTAGATCAATGGATAAAACATTTAAATAAGGCAAAATATTTTGCCTTTGATACAGAAACCACCAGCCTGGATTATATCAATGCAGAAATAGTGGGCGTTTCTTTTTCAACTGAATCAGGCAAGGCGGCGTATGTGCCCTGTGCCCATGATTATGAGTCCGCTCCGCTGCAGCTGTCTCGCGATTTAGTATTGGCAAAATTAAAACCTTTGCTGGAAGATGCGACAAAAATAAAAATCGGCCAGAACATGAAATACGACATGAGTGTGTTGGCGCGTTACGGCATAACATTAAACGGCGTTGGTTTTGATACCATGCTGGAATCCTATGTTTATAATAGTGTCGCAACCCGCCACGATATGGATTCACTGGCCGATTTTTATCTCAATAAGCAAACAATTCACTTTGAAGATGTTGCCGGTAAGGGTGCAAAACAAATAACGTTTAATAAAATTGATATTGAGCGAGCTGCGCCCTATGCAGCGGAAGATGCCGACATCACTTTGCAATTACATGAAGCTTTATGGTCAAAACTCGCAGCGCATGATCGTTTGGTTGAGGTATTTAATACCATTGAAATGCCTTTGTTACCGGTGCTTTCCAGAATTGAAAGAAACGGTGTTTTAATCGATGAGAAGATATTAAAAATACAAAGCGAAGAGATTACTCTGAAACTGAGCGAACTTGAACAGCAGGCGTATGAGCTTGCGGGTGAAGAATTTAATTTAAGTTCCCCAAAGCAGATTCAAGTGATATTTTTTGAAAAACTCAATCTTCCGGTCATAAAAAAAACCCCTAAGGGTCAGCCTTCAACTAATGAGGCGGTGTTGCAAGAGTTGGCCGAAAAATATGAATTGCCAAAAGTACTGCTGGAACATCGGGGTTTAATTAAACTCAAATCTACCTATACCGATCGGTTACCACAGGATATCAATCCAACAACGGGTAGAGTGCATACTTCCTATCATCAAGCGGTTGCTGCGACGGGCAGATTATCCTCGGTCAATCCAAACCTGCAAAATATTCCGGTTAAAAGTGCCGAGGGTCGGCGCATCCGACAAGCTTTCATTGCGTTGTCAAACAATAAAATTGTTGCGGCAGATTACTCGCAAATTGAATTACGTATTATGGCGCATTTGTCAAAAGACGAAGGCTTATTGACCGCGTTTAATTCTGGTAAAGATATTCATCAATCAACTGCCGCAGAAATATTTTCAGTGGCTTTGCAGGATGTCAGTAGTGAGCAGCGGCGTCGAGCGAAAGCGATAAACTTTGGTTTGATATACGGTATGTCGGCCTATGGTTTAGCTCGCCAGTTGGGTGTTGAGCGCAGCGAAGCCCAGAAATACATGGACGAGTATTTCAATCGTTATCCTGGCGTTAAAATCTATATGGAGGAAACGCGTCTTAAAGCCAAGGATCAAGGCTTCGTCGAGACTCTGTTTGGCCGTCGTTTATATCTGCCTGAAATAAATGCCAGTAATGCTATGCGGCGCCAATATGCCGAGCGCACAGCGATTAACGCGCCTATGCAAGGCACGGCTGCTGATATTATCAAGCTGGCAATGATTGCCACGGATCAGTGGCTCATGACTGATTTGCCGGCAGTTAAAATGATTATGCAGGTGCATGATGAATTAGTCTTTGAAGTGGCGGAAGATCAGTTAGAAGCGTGTTGTGCGAAAATTAAAGTCAATATGGAAAGTGCGGCGCAGTTAGACGTGCCGTTGATTGTTGATATCGGAATTGGCGATAACTGGGACGAAGCGCATTAATGTCAGCATGAGATTAATGTAGATCAATATAACAGCTATTTTGCTTGTGCACTTATTATACGTATGTAGGTGGTTTAATTTTGAACGAAATGATATTTAACTTTAGGGCAAATTTCTAAGTGAACTCTTTTAAGGAGTCATAGTCTCAGTTTGTAAGTGTGATATTTAATTATTGCTCTCCCTCCCTTGAGCAGACACTTACTCCCTTAACCGCCCTCCCTCCCTTGAGTGGTTGGGGGAGCCCGATTCCCCAGAGTCGGGTTGACTGCCCTGGCATAATTGCCAGGGCTTTTTATTTTCAGCCTACTTTCCGTTGTACTCCAGCCAATAATCCAATTTCTCGATGACTTGTTCACCGCCAAGCCGCTTGAGTGATGAAAAAAGCTGTACTTCTGCATCAATCAGACCTATTTCTTTGGTTGCTTTAAGTACACTCAAACGCGTACTGCTGCCAACGTTTTTGCTGACTTTATCAGCTTTGGTCAGCAGAATATGTACTGGCACAGATTTGTATTCGCACCATTCAAGCATTTGCAGATCAAATTCTTTGAGTGGGTGCCTGACATCCATAATATGCACCAAGCCTTTGAGCTCTTGTCGGGTTTGAAAGTAACCCTCCATTAACTTGCGCCAGGTTTCTTTCACCGCGAGTGGCACCTTGGCGAAGCCGTAACCCGGTAAATCTGTCAACGCGCGAGTTTCATCCAGCTGGAAATAGACAATTTGCTGTGTTCTGCCGGGTGTTTTGCTGGTGCGCGCCAGGGAATGAATGCCAGTGATGGTATTAATCGCGCTGGATTTGCCAGCATTTGATCGGCCGGCAAACCCTACTTCATGGGTGATGTTAGTAGGCAGTTGTTCTAAGTGCTGAACGGCTAATAAAAATTTTGCTTTACGATACAGTGTGCTCATTAAACCTAGAATCCGCAGTTGAGTAGCCTGTAGTGTGCGTCATTTTGTGCTGAATTGCGTAGTGAAATCATTCCCAAATGGTTGTTCCCTTTGGGAATGATTTCACATAGCAAAGCAGTGCAAAAGGGCGTGCAATACAGGTTACAGTGAGTTACCGAATGTATGAATTACGGTGCCGTTGATATATTTAATAAATTCATGATGTAATATTGACCTGTAAACGCTCAACTGCGGAATCTAGGTTCAAAGTTAGTGCTTACCTTTGCCGTACAGAAAGTGAGAGAAAGTTGCTACGTCGGAGCTCACTCTTCTAAATAGATGATCTAGGCTGACAATAGCATGTTCCAGCAGATTCACCGCGATGTAGGGGTGCTCAATGCGCAGGCGGGTATACATTTTACGAGAAAGCTTTAACAGTTTTGTGTTTTTCGTTGTTGCTTTAATACGCACTGAGCGTGGTTTGCGGTCAAAAAACGACATTTCCCCCATGAGTTCACCGCGAGTCCCTTTGCCTACTTCCGTTTCCTCGCCATTTTCTTCAAAGATCAGCGCGGTATCGCCTTCAATAACAAAGTAAAGCGCTTCGCCGACTTCCCCAATATCAGCAATGATATCGCCTTTTTTATAGACAACTACTTCAGTGTAATCAATAAAAGTTTGAACTTCTTTTATCGTAAGTGATTCAGAGAGTTGTTGTTGATTGATAAAATCTACAAGATTGAGATGTTCAGATGTCATTCAGCGACTCCAATGTATAATCGTCTTGGTTAAGTGGGTTACAAAACGGCATTTTTTGATGAATATTACATTTTTCAAATACATATGGAATAGTAACAAACTTTGATTGTCTTGTTATATGAATTTCGATACTCTCTAGACCCGAACAGGAGGTGAAGAAGTGCAACTGATAAAAAAATTGTTCCCAATCATGTTGGTGATGAACCTGGTAAGTGTATCTACCGTATTTGCCGCACAATACGAAGAAGGCATTCATTACGAGCGCGTCGTACCTGCCCAGCCCACCAGCACGGTTGATAAAGTCGAAATTCTTGAAATTTTTTGGTATGGCTGTCCGCATTGTTTTCGTTTTGAGCCATTTGCTGAACGTTTATTGCGGAAAATGCCTGAAAATTCTCAATTTGTAAGGCTGCCTGGTATTTTTCGTCCAAGCTGGGAGAATCATGCGAGAGCATTTTACGCTGCTGAATTGTTAGGTATTTTTGATAAAATTCACAAACCATTATTCTCCGCGATTCATCTGGAAAAGCGAAAAATGGATACGGAAGAAGAGTTAGCTGATTTTTTCTCCACGCATGGTGATATCGATAAAGCGGAATTCATAAAAACCTTCAAGTCCTTTGCCGTAGAGACACGCCTACGTCGGGCAAAGACCATGACATCACGTTATGGTATTGATGGAGTACCTGCCGTGGTCGTTAATGGCAAGTATCGTGTATCAGCACGCGGCGCAGGTAGCAACGCTGAAATGGTGAAAGTCATCCGATTTTTGGTTGAGAAAGAAAATCAATCCTAACAACACAAACCGGGCGCAGGTTTAACCTGCGCCTGATTTACCCACCTTTACCGCACTTTTACATTCTTATATACGTCAGGATACGGCTTGGGTCTTCCCTTGAAACGCCGATGTACCCACAGATACTGGCTAGGCGCTTTTTGAATTTCCTGCTGTAAAATTTCATGATAATGCTGCGTATCCGCAATGGGATCATCCGTTGGGAAATTCTTGATGGGTGCGTGCAATGTTAAATTGTAGCCAGAAAAATCAGGTTTTTGTTGTACAAAAAAGGGGATAACTGCCGCTTGTGAAATTTTAGCCAAACGTGGTGTTGCCGTATTGCTTGCTGAGGGTATGCCGAAAAAAGGCACGATCTCACTATACTTGCCGCGATAACCTTGATCTGGCGCATACCAAACCACTCGATTTTGCT
>CALZHW010000024.1 GCA_945787125.1 uncultured Ectothiorhodospiraceae bacterium | reverse complement strand
GCTGCCGCCAAGCCTACCTTCATCCTTCCATCGAAACTTTCAATGATCCGAACGCTGATATGGCAATACCCCCATTACTTTCAGCAGGGTATGGTCTGCTCTAATTGTTAGGGGCAACTACGGGCTCTGCTGGTGCGTAAAGCGCACCCTACGATGGGTGGGCTATTTAAGTGCATTTCAAAAGATAATAGTGATGACTCAACATTTAACGATCAAAAAAACTCGTACTAAAGCAACTTTCCTTCGTTACAGCTAGCATTCTCAGGCAGATTCTTGGTAGTAAATGTTACAATTACGCTCATTAAACGTTTGATGGAGTGTTAATAAAACGGTGGATTTTTTACCAGTTTTTCTGAATATTAAAGATCAGCCTTGTTTGGTGGTTGGCGGTGGTGATGTTGCGTCTCGTAAAGTCCGATTTTTACGGCAGGCAGGCGGCAAGGTTCATGTTGTTGCTCCTGTGTTGAGCGACAGTCTGCAGGATTTACTCAGTAAGGGTGAAATTACCCATCGTGCGAGTGTGTATGACGCTGCCGATTTAGCGGGCGTTATGTTGGTGATTGCTGCTACTGATGATGCAGGCATTAATCAGCAGGTCGCTGAAGACAGCAGGCAGCGAAATATTCCGGTGAATGTGGTTGATGCGCCAGCGCTTTGCAGTTTTGTCGTGCCTTCTATCATTGATCGTTCGCCGGTTCTTATTGCTATCTCTTCAGGTGGTTCGTCGCCGGTGCTTGCCCGATTATTGAAGTCCCGTCTGGAAGCCTTGATTCCAGCCTCATACGGGCGACTGGCGATCTTGGTTAAGGGTTTTCGTGAGACGGTAAAGCAGCGTTTTTCCAGTACTCGGCAGCGACGTTTTTTTTGGGAAAAAATATTACAAGGCCCCGTGGCGGAGATGATGTTCTCCGGGCAAGATGCAGCCGCTCGACAAGCGTTGCAAGCCGCGATTGATTCGGGGGAGGAGGCACATAATGTTGGGGAAGTTTATCTGGTGGGTGCCGGGCCGGGTGATCCTGATTTATTAACGTTTCGCGCATTACGTTTGTTGCAGCAAGCCGATGTTGTGGTTTACGACCGTTTGGTTTCTGCACCGATTTTAGAGTTAGCCAGAAAAGATGCTGAAAGGATATATGTTGGCAAGAGGAAAAGTGATCATACATTAGTACAGGATGAAATTAATCAATTACTCGTTACATTGGCCAAACAAGGCAAGCGTGTGGTGCGATTGAAAGGCGGCGATCCGTTTATTTTCGGCCGAGGTGGGGAAGAGATTGATACCTTAATGCAAGAAGGTATTTTGTTTCAAGTTGTGCCGGGTATTACTGCAGCGGCCGGTTGTGCCGCTTATGCCGGCATCCCGTTAACTCATCGGGATTATGCGCAGTCAGTGGTGTTTGTTACTGGGCATTTGCAAAATAACAGCATCGACCTGGATTGGTCTGCGCTGGTGCAGAAGCAGCAGACTATCGTCATTTATATGGGATTAACCGGACTTGATAAAATTTGTGCTGAATTGATAAATCACGGCATGGATGCAGATACTCCAATTGCTTTGATTCAGCGTGGCACTACACCAGAGCAAAAAGTGTATCTTGGTTCTTTACTTACCATGCCGTCAATTATTCATGATTCTGAGATTATGCCACCGACATTAATAATCATTGGTGACGTGGTGAAACTGCATGAAAAACTTGCGTGGTATGAGCCTTAGCTTTCGCCTTAAGCCCACATGAGAAATACGTGTTCATAAAGCCACGTGTCCAAACCGATCCGAGTTGCGGTTTTTCCATAACTGCCGTGCTTGTTCCTCTGCCGCTGGAATCGTATTCGCTTTACCCATTAATTTTAATGCGACTGCTGCCGTTCCAGTAATCGACGCAATCGGATATTCATCGCTATCGCTTCCATCCCAGATGCTGATCATTCGCTGTATATCCATGGTTTCATCTTTTAAATGACGTGGCCCATTAAATAATGCTGGCCACTCTTCTTCACTGATTCGGCCATTATCAACCTGTTTTACCAAACAGATTTGATCTGGGTTGCGCTCGATTTCACCGCCTTCCCCTTTTAGTACCGCTAAATGAGGTTGACCCAGCAGGGCGGCCGCTTGCTGATGGGTATCTCGATAAGTGGGATGAAATACGCCTTGAATTTCGTATTTGGCTTTAAACGGATTTAACATACGGGCGATGGTATGCACCGGTGAGCGTAACCCTAGCAGTGGCCGCATTTCAATGATGTCATGCATTCTCGAAGAGAGATGCTGTAAAGGCAAGTACGCGAAATTTGCTAGGCTGAGATGAGTGGTTGCATCTTCGAGTGACATTGCAACCGGTAGTTGCAACGCTTGCATAACATCGCGGGTGTAAATTCGCCCGGCGGTATGGCCTTCGGCACCGTGCATGAAAACCTTAATGCCACTATCCGCCAGCAACAGTGCCGTTAATAAATACCAGGGTAAATGCCTGCGTTTGCCAGCATAAGACGACCAGTCGAGTTCAACGGCAGGGGAATTTTCTGGTATGACAAATGTTTCTCTGACAGCCTGGACAAATCCTGCGACTTCTTCAGGTGTTTCCTCTTTAACACGCAGCAGCATTAAAAAAGCGCCGAGCTGACAATCTTCGACGCTGTGGTTGAGTATCATGCGCATTGATTCAAGTGCTTCCTGCTGAGTTAAGCTGCGTGAACCACGCTTGCCTTTGCCTAGAATTCGAATATATTGTGCAAAAGGGTGTTCGGTTGACATCTAGTATTCCTAAGTTCAAATATTTTATTGTGCGCAAGTTAGCTGATGTGTGAGCATATACGTTTGCTGAATTATTTTAGCATCTGAGCTGGCGCGGTGACGCTGTAATTTTAGCGAGTTTATGACCTCAATTTTTGTTTTGTCCCAGCAGGCTATTTGTTTTTCACTGAGTATCATTTCCAACGGGCTGAGTCGAAATTGTTGTTCTATGCCTGCGGCATGAAATAATTGAATTAGCCAGGGTTTGTCCAGCACCCAGCCATCACTATAAATGGTGATGCCATTAAGAAAACGGTTGAGTTCAGTTGCGACATCAGTAACGGGTTTGCCGTTTGTAAGTAACACATCTCTGGATATATGGTGAATTTTTTCTGCGCTATCATCCCAGTGCTTCCATTGTTCAGTTGGCTTTATTAAGCTGCAGTAGCATTCCCCCGATGTTAGGGCAATTCCGATTTCTATTGGGTATCCATTTGCGCCAAATCCAGAAGCTTCAATGTCAATGATGTTTGGTAGCGCAGAGTGGTTGTTCAACATGTCATTTAAGTTTAAATGGAAACACTATTTCTAGCACAATACATAATTTCTTGCAATTAAACAGCTTGGACAGGCAGTCAATTATAGTTGATAAAAAGTGTTGTTGTAGCACCTAAGGTCTATGAACTTCAAGGGTGTGTGTTTCGAAGCGGAGAGCTAGAGCAGACTGAAAATGTTGGTGATTTTTCCGAAGACAAGCGGGTCAACCGTTTATCTTCGGATCAATTGCGTGCGAAGAATTTTCTCAAGGACTAGGTTGACACATAGGTTATCGACGTCGACCTTTACCTCTTTTTTTGAGATCTTCAAACTTCACTTTTATATGTTTGTCACCAAAAGTTTTACCATTAAGGCCTGCTATTGCTGCACGCGCTTCATGTCCTTCCATTTCGATAAAGGCAAATCCTTTACATTTTCCGGTAAAAACATCTCGCGCGAGATCAATTGAGCGAACAGTGCCAAATTCGGAAAATAAAGCCGAAACACTGTCTTGCGTGGCATCGAGAGGTAAACTACCTACGAATATTTTTTTCATATATTTCTCACTATTTGAGTGATGGAAATAGAAAAACCCCACATGGTAAACCATGAAGGGCTTCTGAATAATGTTAATTGATGCAATTAAGCGTCAATTTTAACTTCTGCGGTTTGCGTATCTTTTGTGCTATTTTCAACGTTAGAGGTCACTCTTAGGTCTTCAGCTAATGAGTGAATGCCACCATGTTGGATCGCAGAATGGTGAAAAACCTCATCTGCGTTACCACTGGTTGGTGTGACAAAGCCAAGTCTTTTAGATTCATTGAACCATTTGACTGTGCCTGTGATCATTAAAACTACCTCTGTAAGATATTGATATTAAATGGTTTGCATATTATTCAAGGTAACTTTACAAAAGAACAGCAGGCTTGGAAGTAACCAGATAAAACCGTGAAAAAGTACAATGGCCGAAGATTACACCATAAAATATGCGCTATAGCTATCTTTTTTGTATGCTTTTCAGAAATTTACTTGATATTGGCATAGCATAACAGTTATCGGCGTTAGGTGTTATTTGCTGGTTTTTTTGCTGTTACAGTGGGCAGCGTTCGACTTGTTCTGTTCTTTGGTTGTTATACTTACGTTTTAGAGTTTTAAGAAAGGTCATTGCATGCAAAATCAAAAGCTTTTACAAGTGCTGCAGAATTTGACACAAAAAGTCAATGTTGCAGCGGATCAGGCTGGCCAAAAAGTCGAGGGCTTTGTGCAAAATGACGCCACATTACGCCCGATATTAATCACAGCGCATGCGCAACTGCCTTTTTTCGTGCGCATATTACTTAAAGAAGAAAAATTCGTAGAGTTTGTTTTACGTAATCGGGAAAAGTTATTGGTGCAGCGGCGAGTCAGCCAAACTGTTAGTGAAATTGTCAAAAAATTCTTAATGAAATAGAGTGTCAGTAATAATCCAGGAACGACCCAGGAACAATAAATCGGTCAGGCAGGTTTGGTTGTGTTGAACTTTGATTACTAACTCGACAAATCAACGAAAATTGTGTTTATAGTTTGAGCAAATCAGCTATTTTAGACTGGACATTAAGTCAATAAGCGGTAATATTGGCTTCGTATAATTATTAATAATAGTCAATTAACTGATTTCTAGAGGGTACTGACATATGTACAATGATTACATCGGGTTTTCGGATCATTTCGCGGTTCATGTGGTAATTTGGGGTTTTATTTTTTTTACGACAGTCTTTCTTTTTGCTGCCGGAGCGTTTGCAAAAAACGAGTGAGCTTTGTTAAATTCTCACTAAATAGAGCGTTGCTATCTAGCTAGCAGCGCTTTTTTTAGTACTATTGTTTGTCACCGGCTGGATTGAGTTTCAAAAGGGTAAAGTCTTGCTGACCAAGATTAACAATAGCATCTAAGTTGCCTAGCGTAAAACCGCCCAGGTAAATGTTATCTTCGCTGTCTAATGCCAGCGCAAAACTCACATCATCTTCGATGGTGCCAAGTTGTGTTGTCCAGAGTGTGTTACCGTTGTCCGCTCCTAGTTTATAGCTCACCACGTCAAATTTCCCAGCATTGATGCCTGCCATGTCGCCAGCCGTATAACCGGTTACAATAATGTCATCTTCAGCAGTGACTGCAACACCATAAGCGCGATCATCTACTGTCGTGCCGGTTTGTCGATACCACATTAAAGTCCCATCATTCGCGATTTTTGCCACAAACTGATCAGCACCAAAATTTCCTAAATTGGTTTCACCTTGCAAGTCACCTAAGGTAAAACCGCTAATGATTATATTATCGTCTGAGTCCAACGTCAGTGCCTGGGCTTTTTCTTCTGAGCCGGAGCCGAGCAATGTTGTCCACTGCAGAGCACCACTCGTATTGAGTTTACTGACAAAAACATCGGCTTCACCTTGATTGGGGTTGCCATTCAAGGTGCCTTCGGTATAACCGGTTAGATAAATATTATTTGCAGAATCAACCTTAATTGAATTGGGGATGTCATAGGCTGGTGAACCGAATTGCTGGCTCCAAAGTTTGTTGCCGTCACGATCGAGTTTTAGAGTGACTATATCATGTTCACCACTGTGAGGTTTACCGTCAAAACTGCTGAAGCTGTAAGCGGCCACTAAAATATTACCAGCATTGTCGAGTGTTATACTATTTGCCGCATCATCTTCAAGCGTGCCCAATTGTTGTTGCCATAATAACAAACCGTTACTGTCTAGTTTCATGATAAAAATATCAGACGCCCCCTGGTTGCTGCCTGCTAGATCCCCATACGTATAACCGGTAATATAAACATTACCAGTGTTATCGGTTGTTACGGCTGTTGCAAAGTCATCTTGTGCGCTACCAAACTGTTGTGTCCATAATAATAGGCTGTCTTTACTGTGTTTAGTGATAAATATATCTGCACTGCCAGCATTTATTGCACCAAAATTTCCCATGGTAAAACCAGCGCTAAGCAGATTGTTACTACTATCAGCGGTTATCGAAAAAGTTTGATCAGATAAAAACGTACCGTTTTGTTGGGTCCATGCCGCAGTAGTGAAAGCAGATTGATAAGGCGCTTCCAAATTATCACCAGAAAGATCAATGATATCAGTCGTGGCTTGTAAGGTGAAAGTCGTTTGAGTAGGTAACGGATTATTAGGAATAAATGTTAACGTCATACTGTCAACGCTGCATTGCACCGTTCCTGCGATCGGGATTGAATTATTCAGTATGCGAAAGTGATCACTCGTCACCGTAATACAATTAATCGCTTCACTGAAGACAATGCTGGGGTTTTGTGTAATCAAGACATTGGGTTCTTCGCTGTAGGGTGATGTACTGACAACAAAGGGTGGTGCCAGGTCGGGATGAAGACTGGTTTGAAAATTTAGAATGAATTCATTTGCCATCCTGTTATTTGCCAGGTCTTTTACCCCAGTGCTTATTTTGATGCGATAAAAGGTGTCGAAATCAAGTGTATTTATTGGTGTAATGTAGGCATTTCTCTCAGCGATATTTACATTTATCGGGATTTCAGTATTATCAAGTTTAGTGAGGATTACAGTGGCTGCTGATAAGCTAGCGGTATTCATTGCCTCGCTAAACTGAATAGCAAGTCGATGATTAATCGCAGCAAGTCCATTTTCCGCGGGTACGGTTAGAATAACGGTTGGCGACACTGTGTCGGGTTGCGAGCTGGTAGTGAAATTCCAGCTGAATATTTTGTTTAATGGATTGCCAGAAAGGTCGGTGATGCTTTTCAATAATGTCACCACGTAAGTTTTTGTATAATCCAGTTCATTGTTCGGCCAGAACGTAGCAGTATTTTCTATTACACTGACGGTGCCCGGGATCAATTTGTTCGCTGTATCAGTCAGATAGAAACTTTCCTGGTTTATGCTTTCTGCATCAATGCTTTCTGAAAAACTGACGATAATACCGCGATTCACTGCCGCTTGCTGACTAGCGCTGGATGGCACAGTCGATATAATGCTTGGACTGATAGTATCTTCCAGGCTAGCGGTAGTAAAATTCCAGCTATAGGTTTCTGCCATGGTGTTTTCTGCCAAATCTTCTGCCATGTTGCTTATGAAGGCGGTATATTGCTCTTCAAAATTAAGTGAGGTCAATGGTTTAAACGACGATGAAGCGCCTATTGTTACCACTAAGCCGTCTACGGTATTGCCTGCACTATCTTGCAGATAGAATGTTTGTGGAGTCAACGTTGACGGGTTCATTGCCTCGGTAAAGCGAACGATAATCGAACTGTTTACTGCAAAACTGTTTGCGTCATTAGCGGGATAAACCGACGAAACCCGAGGTATATTATTGTCCCGCTCGGTGCCGACCGTAAAGCTCCAGGTAAAGTCGTTGGCTGTCAGGTTGCCTGCCAGATCGCTGACACCTTTAATAATTGTTACTGTATGTTCTGTATTGTTGGCCATTATTTTATTGGGTTTGAATATGGCAGTCGTGCCGGAATAGGCAATGTCTCCTGAAATGTACGTATTACCTTCTTGTACGGTAAATTTATTTACGCCGAGTGTTTTGGGATCAATAGCTTCGGAAAAAGTGACCGTAATCGCATTGTTATTGGCGACATCAACGGCGTCTATTTCCGGCATGACAAATGAGACGGAAGGTGGTGATGTATCTGCAAAATCACCTGTTGTGAATTGCCAACTGAAATCTGCTAACATTGGATTGCCATTGATATCACTAATGGCTTTTTTTAAGCTAACGGTATATTGTGTTTTAGTAGAAAACTCAGTGCTGGGGGTGAAAAATAGCGTATTGTTTTTCAATGTGATGATGCCACTGACGTTTTGTCCGTTAGAATGGGTCACTAGAAAATTGTTGGGGTTGGTGGCATCGTTACCTAGTTCCTCGTCAAATGCAACGGAAATACTGGAATTGCTGGCAACATTGAGTGCTTCATTTTTTGGATAGACATTGACGACATAAGGACCAGTAGTATCCGGTAGAGATTCAGTCGTAAAAAAATTAGTAAAATTGCTACTTAAATTATTGCCAGAAACATCTTGTATTTCCGTGGTGAGTGTCAGTGAATATTGAGTTCCAAAGCTAAATGGTTCAGTGGGATTAAATATAATTTGATTATCAATAATTTCCAGTGAGCCTGTTATTTGTGTTCCAGCGTTATTTTCAAGGCGAAAAGAGCTTTCATTAATCGAAGTATAATCTATTAGCTCATTAAAATAGACTGTGAGATTGCTATCTATTTTTACATTTTCTTCATTTTCTCCAGGAATTATCTCTTCAACTTCTGGCGGCGTATTATCGAGTTCATTTCCTGTTGTAAATGACCATTGATAATCCTGTGTCAGTAGATTGCCGTTCAAGTCGGCGGCCTTTCTTGCTACAGTGGCGCTGTAACTCGAGAAAGGCTCAAGAACTTCACTGGGTTTAAGAATACTATTTTTACCATTTGAAAAAACTTCTGCAGGAATCAGTCGTTTATTTTTATCTTTAAGGTAAAAGCTTTGTTGCGTGATGCTGTTACTGTTCATTTCTTCATTGAACGAAACGGATATAAATGTATTGAGAGATACTTTTGTTTTAAACTTCGATGGGTTAGTTGAAGAAACCTTTGGCGCGATCAGGTCGCCATTGCCTTTCACACCAGCTGTATTGCTGCAGCTGCAAGAAATTATCAGTAAACAACTGCCAGTTACAAATAGTGTTTTTAGTGTATTAACGAGACCTTGTAGCATTATTTGTCCTCGCTGATTATTGCGGTTTTTTTACGGTTTTTTTTGTTTTCCTTTTGGTTTTTAATTCGCGCAACTTCTCCATGTTTTCATGCGCTCTTGAAAAATAGCTGGGTGAAGCAGATATGGCTTTTTGAAAAAGTTGCTCAGCCATCAGATATTTTTTGTCGAGCATCATGATATAACCTATTTCGTTATAGGCTTGCGGTTCATCTAATACTTGTTCAAACGAAGCCACGGAATCATATAACTCACCCTGACGTGCCAACAATAGCCCATAATTTAGATGAACCTGCACATGATTTGGGTGATTATCTAAGACTTTTTTATAAATTTTTTCAGCCTTGTCCCATTGATTTTCTAAATAATAGGAGTAACCGAGATTCGTCATGGTGATGGCCGAATTATTATCGATAAGCAATGCATTGGCGTAAAACCACTTGGCTTCGCTATAATAACGCTGCAAATCGGAAATAACCCCTAAACCATTATAAATTTTTATACGCTGTGGATTGTCTTTCAGTGCGCCGAGTAGCACCATTCTGGCATCGTTATATTTATGCGCCGCAATGAGAGCAAGACCTAAACCTTCTTTCGCGTTAAGGTTATCAGGTTCGTCGGCGAGTATCATGCGGAACGCCAAAATGGCTAAGTTATTATTACCTTGAATAAAGTGAATGTGAGCAACACCGTTTAGTGCTTCCGCATCATGGTCATTGTGCTCAAGTGCTTTAACAAAGTAGAGCAATGCCGTATCATTATCGCCTTGTTGCAATGCCGCTTTAGCTTTAGCTTTCGCTTCTTTGTTGCTTTTTATTCTTGTACTTGCGGTGACTGGTTTGATTTTTTCACCCTGTTTGTTCTCCAGGAAAAAATCGTATTCACCACCTTCTTGTGTTTGCATACTGGAGCAACCGGTCAATAGTGAACTACAGACTAGAAATATTATAATATGCAAAAAACTGTTGGTTTGACTCATTGTAACACCGTTTTTAATTAACTTTGTGTGGCAGTCTGTCGGACTTTCTACGACTGCTGCTGTACTCCTTTAGAGTATCGGCAGCTAAGGCCTAAAAATGGTGTTGAGTTTCACAATTATTTTAAGACATCCATCACTCTTAGGATGATTGGGCCGCCAGCTACGACAAAAAAGCTGGGGAAAAAACAAAGAACCATGGGGAAAATCATTTTGGTGCTGACTTTAGCGGCCATTTCTTCGGCTTTTTGCATGCGTTTATCACGAAAGTCTTCGGAATAGATGCGCAAGGTATCGCCTATGCTGGTACCAAAACGGATACTTTGTGAGAGCAGGGCAACAAAGCCTTGGATATCTGTCAAGCCGGTACGGTCAGCAAAACTTTTTAATGCCCCTATGCGATCAACACCGGCACCAATTTCAGCGCTCACAATACCAAACTCTTCAGCAATAACGGGATGAGAATGTTGCATTTCACGTGCGATTCGACGGATTGCAATGTCGAAACCCAGGCCTGCCTCTACGCACACCACCAATAAATCCAGTGCATCGGGAAACCCTTGGCGAATTTTTTTCTGTCGTTTAGCCAATAACTTTTCTAATACGATGTTGGGCCCAAACACGCCAATCCCGGTGGAAATCATGGCGTAAATAATGATATCTTTGAGTCCAATTCCAGGAATGAAGGGCGCTGCCACCACGACAACCGCAGGCAGGGCGATGGCCGCGATGGTTTTTGTCGCAAAGAAAATTGACGTGGCAGATTTTTCCCGGAAGCCAGCTTGAATCAGCTTGGAGCGAATTTTACTGACTTCTTTCGCATCCTTAGGGAGAAAGACTGGGCTAATATTGCCAATCGACAGGCCAACATTATTATCTTTTTTGATGACCGTTTTTTTAATACCTTGTATCGCGCGTAAACGACGACGAAATGGGCTAAAAATACCACTGATTAGAAACATAAACGCAACAATAAAAAGCAGGCATGCAAAGCCAATAATTAACACAACCAACCAGTTGGCTAACTCCGGATCACCGACAAACTCAGTCAATATTGCTGCAAAATAGTCCACTCTGATTACACCTCGATTTTAATGACCGATTTGATCCAGATAAAGCCGATAAAATATAAAAAACCCGAACCGTAAAGTAGAGTATGGCCTTTAGGATTGGTGATTAACTCTGACACAATGTCAGGTGCAACCAATGTTATCCCGGCAGCTAATACTAACGGCACAGAGCCAAGTACAATTGCGGAGAGTTTGCCTTCTGCCGAGAGTGACACCAGTTTACGTTGAAATTTATAAGTATCACGGACAACGCTACTAATTTTTTCCAGAATTTCAGCAAGATTTCCGCCTGTTTCACGTTGTAGCAATATCGCTGTCACTAAAGACTTTAACGCTTTTGAAGGTACACGGCGTATCAAACTCGATAGTGCTACGTCCACCGTCACACCGAAATTTAGTTCAGCAAAGGTCAGGCCCATTTCTTCACTAATAGCGCCGGTCAATTCATCAGAGACCAACTTCAAAGTTGAAGTAAATGGATGACCAGCGCGCAAGGCTCTGGTCATTATGTCCAGCGCCTCCGGTAATTGCTCATCAAACTGATTAAGTCGTCTACGTTTTTTTAGAATCAACTTCATCAACGGGAAAAAAAGTGCACTCAGACCCAAAGCCAGTGAAATTAGTATATTGGAAAGCAGAAACCAGCTGACAATAGCAAAGACACTGGCGGTAATTACACTCGACCAGATGAATTTTTCGACTTTAATGTTTTCACCCGCTTGCTCGGCCCACAATGGTAACAGCCAGAAGCCGGGTAACACTGAAACTTTTCGGTAAAAATCACTATTTTTCGCCAGATAATCTTCTTTGATTAGTGATTCTTCACTGTCAACTTTTTTTTGTTGCTTGAGGTTTGCGATACGTTCTTTAACCCGGCGGTTATCTACTTTTTCGGGGGAATATACCGCGCGTAGCATTACCCACTCGAAAAGGAATACCGCGACTCCAACTATTGCAACTAAAACTATTAAGCCTGTTTCCATGTCTTATGCCTCACTCATTCACACTTCTACTTCATTGTCTGGGTCAAAGAAATCAACATCTAACTCAATACCGCGGCGTTTTAGCGCATCGATACAGGCTGGCATAGCGCCGGTAGGTTTAAACACGCCTTTGATTTTGTTGTTCTGGTCGATACCGCGACGTTCAAACAGGAATAGTTCGGACATGGTGATGATTTCACCTTCCATGCCGTTGATTTCTGCAATGCTGGTCATACGACGACTGCCATCTTCCAGTCGTTGTACTTGTACGACATAATGAATCGCTGACGCAATTTGTGCTCGCACCGCTTTTATGGGTAGTTCAAATCCACCCATGGCGACCAGATTTTCTATTCGCGCCAGGGCATCTCGGGGTGTGTTAGCATGTGTGGTGGTAAGTGAACCATCGTGTCCAGTATTCATGGCTTGCAGCATATCCATTGTTTCTGCTCCCCGAACCTCACCAACAATAATTCGATCAGGTCGCATTCGTAGTGCATTTTTGACTAATTCACGCTGACTGATTTCACCGTTACCTTCAATATTTGGTGGGCGTGTTTCCAGTCTTACCAAATGTTCTTGTTGCAGTTGCAATTCGGCGGCATCTTCAATTGTTACGATGCGCTCATCTTCTGGAATAAAGGCGGATAAAGCATTGAGTGCGGTTGTTTTACCGGATCCTGTTCCGCCGGATATCAAAATATTTTTACCAATTTTCACTACTGCTTTTAAAAATGTTGCCATACCAATTGATAGCGCATTTTTTTCCACCATGATATTTAGCGTTAATGGATCAGCAGGAAACCGTCGTATGGTGATGACGGGGCCATCTAATGCGAGGGGTGGGATAATGACATTTACCCGGGAACCATCTTCCAGTCGAGCATCCGCCATTGGACTGGATTCATCGATTCTGCGACCAACCCGTGAAACAATTCGGTCGATGATTCGCATGGCGTGAGCATCGTTATCAAATACCACGTTGCTAAGTTGCAACTTACCGGATTTTTCAATAAAAATGTGAGAGGCGCCATTGACCATGATTTCCGAAATTTGTGGATCCCGCATCAGGAATTCCAAAGGACCGAGGCCTAAAATTTCGTCTTCAATAAACTGGGTCATTTTAAGCCGTGAATCCATGCTCAGTGGGAAATCATTATCTTTGATGATGGATTCTACCAGTTGTTTGATTTGCGTTTTGGCTTCTTCCTTGTCCAGTTTACCAATACGTGACATGTCTACCGCTTCAAACAATTTTTTAAGTATTTCTTCACGGTATTTTTTTTCGTGATCACTTAAATATTCACTGTTTTGAACGGGTTCTTCTTCGTCCATGGAAAAATTAATAATTTCTTCCATTATCTCCTGGTTATCAATCGAAAGTTCATCATCAGTGGTTGCAGATGATTGAGTCGCTTTTAATAATCTCGCACGTAATCCCATATTTTATTCCTGACTTATCATTTTTTTCCGCCGAACAAACCGCCCCAGGAAAATTTTTCTGCTGGGGTGTTGGCTTTTTTAGGGTGATTGTCACCCAGAATTTTTAGACTAAGTTCTTGTAAGCCTTTTGCCAGTGGTGTATTTGGCGCGGAGTCTACAAAGGGTTTGGCTAACTCAGTGGCTTTTACTGCGCGTTCATAATCATTTGGTAAAATGAATGCGGTTGGGTGACCAACCGTGTTTTCAATATCTTTCTTAGAGATGGCATGTTTTTCATCATGACGATTGACAATGAGGGTAATTTGATTCTTAGGCACTTCAAATTCTTGGGTTAAGATTGTTAGCAAACGTTTGGTATCGCGAACGTGCGCTAGGGTTTGTTGCATGACCAGCACCACGCGATCACTTTTTGTCACTACTGTCGCAAATAACGAATCGATTTGTCGGGGAAGGTCAATGATAGTATGAGTAAATGTTTGGCTGCAAAGTGTTATCAGTTTTTCAATGTTTTCCGGCGGAATTTCACTGGGGATAACGATGTCTTCCAGTTTTTCACCCAATACGTGTACCCCACTTTTATGCTTGGCCATGTAAGACGGCAATGCGATACTATCTAATTTTCCAATGCTGGAGAGTACATCACTAATGCCATACTGTTGTGCCAGATCAAGGTTCAGTGATTGGCTGCCAAACTGAACATCCATGTCTAACAAAGCGACTTTTTGAAGATGTGCCGTTGCCAACAGATGAGCAATGTTGGTTGCAATAAATGAGCTGCCTGATCCGCCTTCGGTATTAATTATGGTGGCGACCTGTGGTTTGGTTTCTTCTACATTAGATTTACTGAGTTTTTGCGTTAGCTCTTCAATCGCTTCACTGATTTCTGTTGTATTAATCGGGTTAGAGAAGTAATCATGCGCATTAAGTCGCAGTGTTGCACGCATGGCCTGGGTGTTTTCGGGCCCAACAACTAACAAGCTGCCGTTAGTTAGATTGCTGTATTGTTTGATGTTATCGAGAGTTTCTTGCCAGTCAGTAGTAAGATTTAAAATTGTTATTGAGCGTGGGTTCGAAAAATTCTTTGCGTCGCTAACATAATCGGATATTTCAGAATAGAAATACGTTTCAATATTATTGTTGTCTCGTAGCGCATTCTCCAATGACGTTATGTCATCAGTTTGGTTGCCTACCAAATTTACATTAATCCTTTTTTCCATGTTACTTCCAATTGGTTAACCTAAGGGCTGCCTATAAAATTATTTCACACTTCTAACTTTTCACTCACTCATTTTAGCTGCGTTGTTCGTCAGTTAAATAGCTCGCTATTTGCCTTCCTCACGCCTCGCCTAAGAGCGCCTACTTTTGGTGCTAAAATGGCGATTGAAAACCCATAAATGTAAACTAATTTTTAGGGCAACCCTAAAATCATCGCAGATTACTCAGCCGATGAACAAATTTGAGAAGAGCACGATAAAGGTTTAACATCCTGCTGCTTCATTAGGTATAATTCCTAAGCTCTCTCTTGATAGCGTGGTTGAAAAAGTTGGTAATGTTAGCGCACCTACTCCCGGGAGCATCATGTTGTAGGTGAAGCCCGTAATTTCAACCTTGACGTATCTGACTTGTAAAAAGCCAAATTCATTGGATGGACTAGGGTCAGCGACGACGTTACCATTTTCATCAAGATAATTTACCGTAATATGACTGGTCTCCAGTCCGCCTAATAATCCACCGCCATTGAACGTTGCGATGTCTTTTATCACGCCGTGTTGTACCTGGCAGACACTTGCTGCACGCGCCCCCAGGCGAGTGGCTTCATTGAGCGCATTCATGGTATACATCACTCTGCCTACTTCTATAACGGCAAGTAGCAGTAAAAAGAATAGGGAACCGACAATTGCTAGTTCAACTGTTACTGTGCCAAGTTGTTTCTGCATGTTAAAGTCCTGCTCAACTAAAAATCAAATGAAATCAAATAGGGACTACAATAGATGTAGCGGACAAGGTCAGTGGAAAAAGTGCGTAGCCTGTCACAGCATGAAAGAGGGAGCCTAAAACTGGGTCATAGTTGACATTAGCTTGTATTGTTATTGTTTGAATGCCTTGTTCTTTTTCACAAAAACCGTTTTTTGTACCATAAGAGCAGCTTAGACTGATATCTTCCGGTTCAATGCTTTCAATGATTTTATTTCCGGTGCCCGCCAGGCTGCCATAGATAACGAGATTACGCGCATCTTGAATCGTCTGCGCTTCGATCTTTACCAGACCTGTTCCCAGGCGAGTGTTTTTTGCGGCATACATGGCGCCATTTTCGATGGATTTGGTTAAGCTGGTTTGCTGAAACATGAGATAACCTAGCTCCCCCATAATAACGAGCATTAAAATCAGAAAGGGTAAGGAGATCGCAAGCTCAATGCTTGCCAGTCCCTGTTGCCTTGACTTCTTAGGCTTGATAGCCTTCATGGCGTTCATGAATCCCAACGATCCGGGTCGCCATAGAGCTGGATGGTGTGGATGCCAGGGCCATCAATTGGGGCTGGCCCCGGTATGCCTCCACTTTTGCATTCTCGGACGAGTTCGCCCTCCAATGCACCGCTATTGCCCATGGGTTTGATTAGAAAAACACAACCAAATCCAAGAATGGGCACATCTCCACGGCCATTAACTGTACCGTTGCAACTGCCAAAAGCAACATTAACCACTCGGCGTTTGGCAATGCCATCTAGTGGGTCATCGTAATTCTTCATGCGATAGTCTTGTACATATTCGGCATAGCTATCAGGATATCCGGCAGCACCAGCATCGTTGACAAGATCGGGGGGGAATTCATCACTGCTAACCGGCCCACTATATATGCCGAATCGAGTATTGATTCCTTGTGACAATGGTCCTTTGGTTTTACCTGGTTTTGTTTCGATGGTTTCTGTGGATGAAATGCAGCCGGTGTAACCGCCAGCCATATAGTCTCTAATTGCATTTCCACCTTTGGCGTTTTCATCTACGCTGAGCAATTGATAATTGCCTGGGCCGACGTTATTATTTTGTTTGTCTCCCAATGCCAATGTTACCTGATCACCAAAGTTATAACCAAACATGCCACTTCCGTTTGGTGGAACAAATGAGTCACCGCAGACCAGCGCAGGTGTGATGTTGCAAACTACGCCTAATCCGGGGCTAGGGCCGGCGACAGCACTGCCGGAGAGTTCGAGCGAATCAACACCGACAATGTTCATCATCAACGTGTCTATCTCTACCGTGCCGGGGTTTATTCTCAAACGAGCGTAACGGGTGGCGGCTGGACTTGCGATAAAGGGATTGCGGGTGTCTGAAAATTGTATCACCAGGTTAGTCGCATCCAGGCCAAGATCTTGTAAGACACCGTTGCCTGGCTGGGCAATGGTTTCATCAAATACTTTTCTTGCTGCTTCTCGCGCCGTCGCTTGGCTACGTGTTTGATCCAGCACAGTGGCTGCCGCCAGTGTTGTGCTATCAATGACGTTTTGCAAACGGGTTTTACTGGCAAACAAATGGCTAGCATCCAGTACCAAGCCCGCCATACCCATAATCGCCAGCATAGAAATGGCGACGGTGGGAATAATGGAGCCTTTTTGATGACGTGTTACAGTGTCCTGCATAATGTTTGCTCAACGGTGCCCATTTATTTTGAACCTAATATATCCGAAAGCTTGGTTTTTTCTTTACTAACATCACTCGTGCGATAAACTTTTTGTTGATCTAACATCGCTTTCTGCGCATTTTGTCCGGTCACTTGTTCAGTGCTGGGATCATTTATTGTTGAAGGATAATAAACCTGACTTTTCACCATATTTCTCACAGATTCTCCAAATTGTTTATCTACCATTTTAGGGGTAGTGCAAGCGGTTGTCGTTAACGCAGTTAACATCAGCAGTGTGATAGAAGTTAGAAATTTCATTTTTTATCCGCCTTTATAATTGATGACCAAATGTGGGGCCAGAAAATTGAGATGGATAGTTTGCGTCTTTTTCAGAATTTGATTTCGCAAATTTCATGTTGCCGAAAGAAATCGAACTATCATCTACTTTGTCCGCCATGCGGCCAAACAAGAAAAACTCGGCATCACTGGGTGTCTTAAAAGCGTCAGTCGGTAAGCGTATATCTTTAGGATCTATGGTTTTCGCCAAATGGGCCGTGACAAACATGACGAGTTCTGTTTGATCCTGGATAAAGGTTTGGCTTCTGAATAGTGAGCCCAGTACGGGTATATCCCCCAGTCCGGGAAATTTATTGATCGCCTCGCGCATTTTTTCACTGATTAAACCGGCAATCCCGATTGTTTGCCCATCCATTAATTCTATCGTTGAGCTTGCACTGCGTGTAGTGAGTGATGGAATAGAATATGAAACAGTGGAGTTAGGAATACTGAAACCAATATCCGCTGTATTGGATAATTCGCTCACGCCGATATTGAGGCTTAGATTGATTCGCTTGGATTCCAACACGACGGGCAGCATTTTAACTGCAACGCCGTATTCCTTGAATATCACAGTGACTCGGTTTTCTTCGCCGCTCCACATGGGAATAGGAAATTCACCACCTGATAAGAATTCTGCAGCTTCGCCACTGAGTGAGGTGAGTGTTGGTTCAGCCAGTATTTTCGCTAATCCGTCATCTTTTGAAGCATCTAGGATAAAATTAAAATAGGAACTTCCCGATAAAAAGCTGGCAAACAAACCCGCCGCACTGATGGTGGGGGTTGTTGGGTTAAATGATTGAACGGCAGGGCCTATCATTGAGTCACTGAGATTGCTCCATGCTTGATCGTTAGGAAATAACGGAACTTCCATACCATCCTGGGTTAATGCCGCAGGAAAGCTCGAACCACCATTAACGGCACCCAGCTTCCATGGCCGACCAGGGCTCATAGCGGCGAGATTTATGCCCAAACGTTTTAATACACTACGTGAAACTTCAGCTATTTTAACTTCCAGCATTACCTGATGGGGGCCACCGACCTGCATCAAATTAATTATTTCTATATCTTGTTTTTTCTCATCATCATCACCGCTACCGGATACAGAATTATATTTTTTTGCATTGCGAACAAATTGTTTTGATAAATTGCTGATTGCTTCAACCTTGGCGACGGAAGATATATCACCACTGAGTATGATCGAGCCTTGAGTGGAACGAATTTGTGGTGATTCCTCAGGAAATAAATCATGCAAATGCCCCTTTAACGAATCAATATCATGCACTACGTCTATATTCAGGGTTGAATATTCTGGTTCACCACGGGTGTTTCTCCCCCATACAACCATATTCGTGGTACCTAGACTTTTGCCTAATATATAGAGTTTTTTGGATTCTAATACGACGATATCAGCAACGTCAGGGTTGCCTACGGCAACATTTTCGATTTTGTCGTTGAATACAAGTATTCGGGATTGGTTGATAGGCACATCAAGATGTTCAAGCGCGTTACCAAATACCAGATCAGACACAGTTGCGTGAGCGATACTGGTGGTAAAAAACATATAAAGCAGCAGTAGCCTTGCTACTTTTTTTGCTGCTTTGCTTCCAGTACCATATATAATCATTTAATTTATTTCCTTAACTATTTGGTTTTTCATTATTCACTTGAGTGCCACGAATGACGGTGATTTGAGTAGGTTTCGGAGTTTTCGGAATCACTTTCTTTGGCCTGGGTCGACGTTTAACCGGTTTTTTTACTGCGGCGACAATATGACGATCAGCAGGGTTTCTTAATACCAGTTGAATTTTTCCTTCATTGGCGGCCTTCATTACTTTCAATGTGCTCTCAGGCAGCATTTCTAGTGTCACTGCTCTGACCACTTTAGGTGTTGTTTCGTCGGGTGATATATCCTGATCCACTGCAAGCACGACAACATCTTTCATAATAATTCTTGTTTCTACGCGGCGGGTTTTTTCGATAGGGCGAACGCCAATAACATCAACTCGATTACCGGGCAGCAGAAATCCTCCAACTCCTACAACATCATCCACTCGAACGGTGATAGCACGTTTGTTTTTTGTAATAAGTGCCGCTAGGTTGTTGCCTCCCGCGTGTTCAGCCACTATTTTCGTGGTGATAACATCTTCTGGGTAGATTGTTCTGGAAGAAACCTTGCCAACAATCTCATCAATGTTGCTATAACTTCCTTCTGGCAGTAAATCGGCGGGCCACTCAACCGTCTTAAACTGGGGCGCTTCTACCTTTATGCCCATTGGAATTTCAACCGCTGCAACAACGACAGTTTTAGTTGCAACGTTGACATCTTCTCCTGTCTGATCAGCGCGTTGTTGCAGCCAGTTATAAGCGATATAAGCAGCAACAATTGCCAGCAAGAGGGCAACAGCTAACATTATTTTTGTGCGATTGGCATGCATAGTGTTCAGATCTCAATGTGGTGAGTTAGGAAGACAGTAAAGGGAATGATTGATTGAACCACCAGGTGCCGACATAAGTCCCAACAAGAATCGCAGCAGCATAGGGAAAACGTTGACTTCCTGCATCATTTTCACATGGCTTAAAATAGGTGAATTGATGTGTGGCAACCATATTTTTTGCCATATCGCTATAACGTTTGAGTAGTAATCCGGCGCCACCGATATATACAGCATAAGCAATGGCCAAGACTGCACCGACAATTAACGTCGCTGCGGCGGCCGCCAATGTAAGGCTTGGTCCAATAAACGCCCCAACAGCAGCCATGAGCTTTACATCTCCGGCAGCCATACCTCGCAATAGATAAAAGGGAAGGAATAGGACTAGTCCCAAGGCCATACCTTGTAGACTTGAAAATAAGCCAGCAAATCCTTGTGTGCTAGTGAGAACGATTATTCCGATAAGTACGCCACCCAAACTGAGTATATTAGGTATGCGATGTTCTTTTACATCAGTAATGGTTGATAAAACTAAGATGACCGTTAAAATCGCAAAGGGTAGATTTAGTTCAAACATTATAATTCTTCCCTGTATATGAACTATTTAGGTGGGTAGCAGAAAACGCTACCCACCCAACCGCGTTAATTAGCCTGAAACAGTAGTAGCTATAGAGTCTACTTTTGTTGTGATTGCGGTACCTAAATTGGTGAATGCCAATACTGCACCGAGTGTTACTAGACCACCAGCAACTGCATATTCAATCATGGTTAAGCCGTCTTCGTCTTTTAAGAAAGTTTTGATGGTGTCTAACATGTTAATTCTCCTAATGTATTGTGGGTGTAAGTTGTCATCAAACAGCTTAGTCATTGTGTTGTTAAGCTGTGTTACCTAGGTTATCGTCACACGCAAAAAATCTTAAAGAGCGCTATATAGATTCTGGAAGCGTATTCACAAGTAAATCTTGCGTTACTTCACATTTTGCTAAGAAGTGAGAAATGAATCACATATTTAATGTGATAGAATTCACTGAGGCAATGTGGACTAGTTCTCAATTTTGCTGAAAAACGCTGGACTGATAGGATTTACAGGCTTTGGGTGTATGGATAAACGTAATGATTTGTGAAAAATTATGAATTGGACAGTTTATATTATCTTGTGCAGTGACGATTCCCTATACACAGGAATTAGCACCGACGTGGAGAAGCGTTTTAATCAGCATTTAATGAAAAAAGGCGCTAAGTATTTTTATTCAAAAAAGCCATTGAGGATCTTGTTTACCGAACCAGGCCACACACGCGCTACTGCAACCCGGCGGGAGCTTGAGATAAAGAAATTAAGTCAAAAGAAAAAGCAGCAGCTTATTAATATGAGCACTCTTGTTAAGGAACGGGCATGAAATAACTCACAATCGGAGTTCAAAACTTTGAAAGTGCCACCTTCCAACACTCGTAGCAGCAAAACCTTACCGAGAGACGCCGTGAATACGTCCATGTAGACTTGACGGCAGCATCCCTGCTGCCGACACTCTCGCCAGCAATCTCAATAATGCCTTGCCACTACGAGCGCTGATTACGGGGAATGGATTGAACTCCGATTGTGATATTTAATCAGCCCATGCCGGGGAATGCTATAGTCACTTTCAAGCCCGGGTGATTGTCGGAGAGTGTGAGTTGAGCTTTGTGCAATTTGACCACTGCATTAACCATGCTTAAACCGAGTCCATTACCCATTTCGCTACGCGCGGCATCCAGGCGTTGGAATCGTTCTAATACACGTTGCCGGTCTTTTTTGGCAATGCCTGGCCCACTATCACTTAATGTCAGGCTGGTGGTATTCTTATTACTTATGACTTGCATTGTTACCGTGCCGCCTTTAGGTGTGTATTTTATAGCGTTTTCCAATAAATTATTTATCGCCTGTGCCAACAGCTGCCGACTCCCTTGTACAAAGCTGCTGTCGGGTTTAAGCCAGATAAAATTCAGCCCGCTATCCTCAGCCACGGCACGGTAAAGATCGGCAAGCTCATCTGCCAGCGCACTTAGATCAATGCTTTCCACATCTCCTCGAAATACACCGGATTCCGCTTGAGCAATACTTAGTAGCGAATTGAAGGTATTGAGTAACGCATTGCAATCATCCACGGATTGCTGCATAGCCTGGCGGTATTCGGCTTCATCACGATTTTTTAATAATGTCACTTCCAGGCGGCTTCGCATTCGAGTCAGGGGGCTGCGTAAATCATGGGCAATATTGTCTGTTACCTGCCGCATGCCTTTAATCAGGTTTTCGATACGGCTTAGCATGACATTTAATTTCAAGGTCAAGGCCTGAAACTCGTCTTCTTGGCTGAGCACGGATAACTGTTGCTTGAAGTCGGAGTTAATCGCGTTTTCCAGGCCTAAATCGATGCGGCGGATTCTTGTTAGTACAGTGCTGCCCATGTAGGTGCCGATTAGCAGCGCTAAAATTATTGTGATAATTACTGCATAGGATAACGCGGTAAAGGTATGTTCACGCAATTCGGTTAATGAATTTTGTGCCTGGCCGGCAACTAAAACTATATTGTCGGCTAATGGCTTCTCTGCAAGTAGTATGAGTACTTCGTGGTCATCAACACCGACATGTTCGGTAATGTTATAGAATGAAAAACCGTATTTTATAGAGTCTGGTTTTTGTTTTTTATTGTGTAATAATTGATTGCCAGCGATTAACTGGTTGTTGGAATCCGTGAGAGCGTAATAGTGATGTAAGGGCTGCCCATATTGATTACGCAGTTTGATGAGTTCTATGAGTGATTCATAGTTATTGTCGTTGTTATTGTAGTGCGTTGCTAGTTCAGTGAGTTCGTGAATCAGTTCTGCTTCAGCTTGCTCTTCAATCTCGTGAATAGTGATGTAATAAACAGAGAGCAAAGTAGAAACAGAAAGGATCGCAAATACACCGGCAAATTGAATTGCTAAGCGAAAAACCGTGGTATTAATGAGTTTCACTGATTTTTTTCTCGCTTACCTGTTGCTGTCTTCATTATCCTCACTTCATTTTGCCTCTACGCCCAAATAATAGCCTGAATCGATGAGTATTAACATTACTAAATATTAATTTGTTAGCAAACCCGATGAAAGGTTTAAGCACAATAATGTTCCCAGCAGTTTCGACAATCGTTGAAACAACTCATTAATGATTAAGGAACGTGCATGAAATAAATTACCCATCTTGCATCTCACCTTCAGCCCGTCTTGGCACGTTATTCAATCACAAAAGCTCGAAATAGAACGACTATTCCTGCACTTTTGTGATTTCACAACGTGCCAATACAGACTAAATATGAGCGCCAGATGTCCAATTTGTTTCATGCACGCTCCTAAACTAACGGAAGATAGCAATGAAATCAAAAAACTGGAGTATAAGCACACGTTTTCTGCATCTGGGACTGGTTCTCACCATAACCGTACAATTATTGATTAGTTTGTTCATGGTGGCGCCAGATGACAAGGGAGGTTCGTTAGGACGTGCAGTGTTTGAAGCACATGAATTAGTCGGCTTAACGGCATTGTGCATAGTATTGGCGCACTGGATCTGGTCAATTATTAGCCATGCCGATGGTGGTTTGCAACGTTTGTTTCCCTGGAATGCAGCAGGTCGCCAACAAGTGAAGAGTGATCTGCAAAGTGTTTTTAAAGGGCAATTGCCGGCAGCAGACGAAAAAGGTGGGCTTGCCGGGCTGATTCATGGTTTAGGTTTATTGGCTGTGACTGGTATGGCGCTAACAGGAGCAATTATATTTTTCACATTACCCGAGGTTGGCAAGCCTGATCAGTTGACAGAAATATTTCTGGAATTACACGAAGGAATAGCAAGCTTTGTGTGGGTTTACTGGTTAGGGCATGGTGGAATAGGCTTGCTTCATCACTTTAGAGGTAAGGATGTACTTGAGAAAATGTTTAGTTTCAAAAAAGATGAAATTACTGAAACAGATTCAATAGTTTTTGTTGAGGAAAGGATTAACCGTAATTAATTGAAGAAATTTGAGAGCGATTTTAGCCCGGATAATTCATGAAATACCCAGGCTAAAAGCATTGATGGTTATCTACCGTGGAAAGCCTGTATAATTAGCCCGCTAAATCAATCTAAAACTAGCCTCTGGTCAATAAAATTTGGCCAGGGGCTTTTTTAACATGGAGTCGAAAAGTAATTATGGCAAGACCAAATAAGTACGTCGGTATTAACAATGAACTCAATGGCGGTATGACGAACATTGGCAAAATTATTCGTGATGCGTGGGTGTTTGAATTGATTCCAGAAACAGAAACCTGCGAAGGCTGGAACATTGCCGGGATTGACGCTTTGTTGCAGAAGGTCAATGTCGAGTGGGATAAGTATGGTTGTATGGTTAGCCGTTTGCCCAAAGAGCTGTTTGATCGCCACCAAAAAATTCACAATGCTGCCATCGAGCAAGCCAGGGCGGCTGGCTGGAGTGGTGAAGTTGAAACGGGAGATGAAATATAGTAACAGCAATACAATATGTTCAGACAACATTAAATATTATTTGCAAGACTAACCCGGACACTATTTATGACTCCATGGATTTTACTTGATTCTGCACCTATACCTGACAACAATGGGGAGCTGCGATTATATCAGCGTGGCAATGATTTTTCGATCAAGATTATGGGCCAAGGTGAGCTCATGAACAGTCGTGTTCATGGCTCTGAAGATGCGCTAGCGGAGCATACTTGCAGTCGATTGGCGAGTAACTTACAGCCGCGATTACTGATTGGTGGCTTGGGTATGGGGTTTACCTTAGCGGCGGCTCTTCGTCATCTCGATGATCAAGCGCAATTGGTGGTGGCTGAAATCATACCCGCAGTCGTGCAATGGAACAAGGGGCCGCTTGGTGAGCATTCAGGTCACCCACTGCTTGATCCGCGTGTCATCGTGCGTGAGGCAGATGTTGCACAACTGATTAAAACCGGAAAGCAAGATTACGATGCAATTTTACTGGATGTAGATAATGGCCCTGAAGGTCTAACGCGTAAGAAAAACGACTGGCTTTATAGCATAAACGGATTAAACGCGGCATATTCCGCGTTGCGGCCGAAGGGATTGTTGGCCGTGTGGTCCGCCGGTCCGGATCGAAACTTTTTTCAACGACTGCGGAAAGTGGGATTCGAAGTGGAAGAAATGCGTGTACGTGCCCATGGGACGAAAGGTTCGCGGCACATTATTTGGTTCGCAAGGAGAGTGGTTTAAATCTCAGTCCTAATTATAGACTCACAATCAGAGTTCAACCTGGAATAATCAAATGGCGCGAATTTTTACCCAGAGGGCACTCGGTAGTGCACCAACAGTAGGCGCTTGAGGCGAGATATTGAAGTGCATAGTGAATTCAAGAATTGCATGGTCACCTTATTGGAGATCAGCATATTTTTGAATTTGCTAGGTGCATCAAGAGCTTGTGCTACCGAGTGCCCTGTGGGTAGAAATCGTGGCTCAACTGATTAATCTAGGTTGAAGGCCGATTACATCCAGACAGGCCAGGGTGAGCATGGCCGAATTGAACCCCGGAAGATCTGGACGACAACAATGTTAAATTTGTATATCGATTTTCCTCATCTGGGACAGACGTTCATGATTAGTTGAGAATCTATCGACAAAAAAACCAGTGAGAAAAGGAACGTGCATGAAATAAATTACCCATCTTGCATCTCATCTTCAGCCCGTTTTGGCACGTTATTCAATCATAAAAGCTCGAAATAGAGCGACTATATCCTCGATAACTGCTCCTGCGTTATTCTACTTACGGGCGTCCTGCCCTAATGCACTTTTGTGATTTCAGAACGTGCCAATACAAACTAAATATGAGCGCCAGATGTCCAATTTGTTTCATGCACGTCCCTAAGTCACGAGACCGTTTACGGCATTACTAGCGCCACGATCTGTCAAGCAACACCTGAAAGGATACTTCAAGACAATCGTAAGCATTGGACTGTAGAAAGCTGTCACTATATGAACGACTGGAATTATGATGAAGATCGGAGCCAGATTCGCACCGGATTTGGACCGGAAAATATCACTCGCTTGAGACGGTTTTCCATCGGTTTGCTCAAAAGCAAAAAAACCAAGAAAACTATTCCTGAAATGATGAAAAAGCTAACATTTAATACACGGGCTGTTTTTGATGTCCTTAAGATGACGCGAAATTCCAACCCGATTACGGTTACTTAGGCCTTAGCGTGAATTAGCCGTGGCCGCTAATGGCGCGATAACCACAATCACTTATGATGATAATAGTCAGGCCACGTTTCACTATGATACGGCGAGTAATGGTGTTGGTAAGTTGCAGTCAATTACCGATGCAATTGGCACAACGAGTTACACCTATACCGCTTTCGGTGAATTAGCCACTACATCCCAATCAATCACTGGCCAAACATTTACTGTCACGTATCACTATGATGCTAATGGTTTACTGGATAGCATGCAATATCCTTCAGGTGCCGTGGTTGACTATAATTACAAGCGCAACCAAATTGATAGCATTAAAATCGATAGCCAAGTTCTATTGAATAAAGTGCGCTACGATCCCTTTGGGCCTATTACCGGCTGGACCTGGGGTAATGGTAGTTCGGTAACAAAAACCTATGACCTCGGCGGTTTTCCAACGAGTTATACCTTAAAATCCAAAACTCACGCTATTGAGTATGACGATCGGGCGCAAATCATTGCCTTTAACGATGTCAGTAATTCCACAGCGCTTCAAGATTTCGATTATGATGCCTTATACCGCCTTACTGATTACAGTGGCTTAGGGGAAACGCGGTCTTTTGGATATGACCCTAACGGAAATCGTACGACTGAATCACTGAACAGCACTGAAGAAAATTATGTGTATGATCCTAATAGCAATCAATTAAGCAAAGTCGGCGATGGTGATTTTATTCGAGATGGAGCGGGGAATCGACGATTTGATAAAAATGGTGAACGTGAATTTGTCTACAACAACGCAGGCCGGTTAGCTCAAGTCATAGAAAATGGGCAAGTACTGGCAACGTATGCCTACAATACTCATGGGCAACGAGTGCGAAAAGTGATGCCTGGCGCTACAATCTATTTTCATTATGATGCCAATGGCAATATGATCGAAGAAAGCGATTCGTTCGGGAACGTGCTTCGCTCCTACGTTTATTTAGGTAATATGCCCGTCGCGATGGTAAGTCCATCTGATTCAAATGTCGATACTGATGGCGATGGCGTGATTGATAGTCTAGACAATTGCACACTGGTTGCTAACGGTGACCAACGGAATACAGATGGTGACGGTTTCGGTAATATCTGTGATGCAGATTTTAACAATGATCTTAGAATCAATAGCATAGATTTAACCTATTTTAAACAACATTTTTTCACGAATGATATTCATGCAGATTTAAATGGCGATGGATTTGTTAACACTTTTGATTTGACACTATTCAAGAATATGTTCTTAAAAACACCTGGCCCTAACGGCGCCATACAAAATATTCATTATTTACACAGCGATCATTTGGGCACCCCGCGGGTAGCGACAAATCAAGCAGACCGCATTGTATGGCGTTGGCAAGGTGACGCCTTTGGCAATACTGCCGCTGAATCTGATGTAGATGGCGATGGCCAAGCAGTAAATATTAACTTGCGTTTTCCCGGGCAGTATTATGATGATGAGACGGGGTTGCATTATAACTACTTTCGGTATTATGATCCTTCAATAGGGAGGTATATCACAAGTGATCCGATTGGGTTGGATGGTGGACTGAATATCTATGGATATGCCTTATCCAATCCACTTACGCATATAGATCCAACTGGTGAAAGTGCGACAGCGGGGGCAACATGGGGCGGTAATATTGGTACGGGTATTGGTTCTTTAGGTGGCCCGGTTGGAGCAGTCGTAGGTAGAGCAGTCGGCACTGTAGTAGGTGCAGGGGTTGGCTATGTTATTGCCAAGAGTTGCTCATCATCAAACGAACCACCTGCACCTTATTATTCTAAACGTCCCCCAAATGCTTGGCCTGCTGATGCTGGAGCAAGGGAATGGGATAGAAAAAATGGAGGTGGTAGGAATGGGAGAGATAAATTTCACGATTCTAAACAAAATAGCCCTTGGCCTGGTGGCAAGGAAGATTGGTCGGTTGATCCAGGTACCGGTGATATTTATGACCCCAATGGCGATGTTTACGATAATTTGAATGACTAAAAGAGATAATATGTGTGATTCTCAACTTATTCGCTTTTCTCTTAGGCTTTGGGGGGAGCAGCTTAAACCTCAACTAGTTACAGATGCTCTTGGTTTTGAGCCCAGTTACTCGTATGAAAAAGGTTATAGGAAGCAGCTTTCTAGCGGAAAGACTGCGGCACCTAAAGAACTTGGAATATGGGTATTTGAAAGAGTAGTAGAGTTCTCATTTGAGAATGAACTAAATTCTCTCCTAAAAATATTAGAGGGAAAAAATCTTAAAGAGATCGATAGTGTTCAGATAGTGATATTGGATTTATATCTTGGTCTCTCTAATAATAATTCTGTGTTAGCCAAAAGTTATGAGTGCAGGCTTGATAATAATGTCTTAACTCAATTAGGAGATTTAGGACTTGATTTAAGGATTACAGTGAATTAAAAAAATAAAGGGGGTGTGCGGCCGAGCAAGGTCGATTATTCCAGCGGGTAGCAAGCATCTATCGAGATAAAAAAAGGTAAAGGGGTCGGAAAAGGTAAAGGGGTCGGGTATATTGAATCATTTTTAATTATCCGCTAGACTACTTAAATGCCACGCCCATTACGCTTAGAATACGAAGGTGCCTGCTATCATGTCATGCATCGAGGTAGTGGGCGACAGACTATTTTCACGATGCTGAATATTATTCGGTGTTCCCTTTGATAGTGCACTTAATGTTTCTATAGCCGCTGTGTATCCAATCTAGTGGATGCTTTACCACACCTGCGCGGCACAATATTCAAATCGATATAGGTCTGGCATCGAAAGAATTGTTGTTCTGTATCTACTGCAGTTGCGTGATATCGATCTTCCCAGAATGCCACCCTTTCGCAATTTGCGCTGGTTATATTCCTGCGCGGTTCTTCCCGCTAACATAAACAAGAGATTAGTCACTTCTAACGACCACGCTCATCAAATTGATCGGCTATTAATCAGTAAGCACTAAGTAAATAGCCCTATAGGACGATATTTATACACCGGCGGTTACATATAAATTAACGAGGTACTTATGCCCAATACAGAGTTTAAAATCAAAATAATCAATTTCATTGAAATCGCTTACAAAACAAGCGGTGATATAACAACGGCTTTAATTCGAGATAAAGGTCCTTTTTCACTCAGTATTGACAATAATGGCAACGCAAGCCTCTCTGGAAAAGCGGGTGTTGTTAAATTTTCCGTGAGTGATGAACTAAAAGAATACGGTGCGGATTTCAGATATGCTAGCATCATGTTCAGCGGTAACCGACACGGCATGATTACCTACAAAGCATCTGCTGGAATTGGTGCAACCATTACGGTGAGCGGCGTTCTCGACGTTGAAAACTTAATTTTAAATTGCAGCGGCTTACTTTGTATCGCTGCCAGAGCACTTAAAAATCGAGCGCACATGATTGATAAATCGATAAACGCTTCAATAGGAAGATAACTGTGTCAAGAAAATACCAATTATTGATCTACTTATGTAGTTTTGTTTTACTTTCGGGCTGCTCACTACTAATTACGGAAAATAGTTTATACAGCATGTATGGCGATTATTCTGCAAAACTGAAAGCGAGTGGTGACTACACTGATAAGGAACTTGATAATTTATTTAATCACTTTACTCCTAGATACCAGACCGAAGTATTAAACGGCAGGGAGCCGTCAACTGAGGTGATTAAGCATCTGATTATTCATTATTTTAGTACACCACTAGATCTAATAAACACTTTATCCCACTATGAAACCAACAACAAAGATAATAGCTGTTTATTAATTAATACAACGAACAGGAAAAACGAACGTGTGTCACTTTATATCACGTATGTGAATAACAATAGTTGGCTAATAGATAATGTTAATGTGGAATACCTTAGTGAGCACGAGAAATATTTAAAAACTCCTATTTGTGATGTTGAGGCATTAATGAAAAAGCGGGTGGAGAGATGGAGTCAGTAGTAATTGTTATTAGACAACTTACCTATTATTTGTATTTTTTCATTTTTAACCCGCTCTAGCCGGTGGAGCTGTATTCCCTGAAATGATGAAAGAACTAACATTCAATACACGGGCTGTTTTTGATTTCCTTAAAATGACGCGAAACTCCAATCCGATTACGGTTACTTAGGCCTTAGCGTGAATTAGCCGTGTACCGAGAGACGCCGTGAATACGTCCATGTCGGCTTGGTGGCAGCACCCATGCTGCCAACACACTCGACTCTCTATAAAATAAAGCCTTGCCACCACGAGCGCTGATTGCGGGAAATAGTTTGAATTCCGGTTGTGAGTTATAGAGTCGAACTGATCTTTATTCAAACAAAACGCTGAATATTTTAGCGATACAGCGCAATTGTTCAATTTTGGATTTGTTCCAGAATATTCTCTAATTCCCCCGATTATTTAAGATTCACGCTTATCTGCCAATATACTGTGATACACCTCTCATTTTTGATCACTATTGATATTGGCGCTAATGTTTCTTATATGACACGAATAATTCTTAATCTTGCAATCATCAGCTTCTTTCTCCTTCAATCGGCGAATATTTTCCAGTATTCGTGGATGTCATCACTTGAGAATAAAATGTACGATGTACGCTTAAATCTTACGATGCCAAAGACCAAGGATGAGCGTGTTGTTATTTTAGACATTGATGCGAAGAGTTTAAAAAGTATTGGGCGATGGCCGTGGAATCGAAAAGTCATGGCTGAAATCGTTGATACGTTATTTGATCATTATGCGATTCAAGTGTTGGGATTTGATATTCTATTTGCAGAACCGGATGATAGCTCAGGCCTATCTACCTTAAATGCGATGGCAAATGGTCCTTTGCAACACAATGAAGATTATTTGTCGATATTTGAGCAGATGAAGGAAGAACTCAATTATGATCAAAATTTTGCTAATGCATTAAAAGATAGAGATATTATTACCGGTTATTTTTTTCGTAATCAACTCAACATGGATGCAGAAAAACTGAATACAGGCATCTTACCGCTGCCAGTAGAAACAACCATTCCATTCTCCCATTTAAAAAATAGCTTGATTAGTCCAACCGGTTTTGGTGGGAACATGGTGCTTTTTCAAAACGCTGCACTGAATGGCGGTTTCGTTGATATCCCGACCATAGATAAAGACGGTATTGTACGCGCTGTGCCTCTGATTCAAATGTACGAAGGCAAGGTTTACCAAAGTCTTTCCCTGGCGTTAACCCGAGCGTTACTCGGCTCGCCTCCACTTGAGGCAATGCTAGTGAGTGAAATAGCTGCAGATGGTGAAGCTATTCTTGAAGCTATCAAATTTGATGATTTTGAAATACCTGTTACACCCCAAGGTGTAGCGTATATTCCTTATCGAGGAGAGTACCCAAGTTATCAGTATGTTTCAGCGGAAGATGTATTGAATAAATCGGTGAAAATGGAAACACTGGAAGGTACGATTGTACTTATGGGAACGTCTGCAGCGGGTTTGCTTGATATGCGAGCAACACCCGTACAGAATATTTATCCAGGTGTTGAAATACATGCCAATATGGTATCCGGCATTCTAGATAATACGATTAAACTTAAGCCGTTTGATGTTCAAGGTTTGGACTTCATTACTCATTTAATTTTAGGTTTGATTTTAATTTTGGCTTTGCGAACACTCAAACTAATGTATAGCGTGTTGGTAACACTCGGTTTAATATCACTGGCGATAACTATAAATTATTATACCTGGCAGGAATTAAATTTAGTGACATCAATCGTTTCTCCGTTACTCATGATCGTGATGCTTTTCATTTTACATATATCCTATGGTTATTTTATCGAGAACCACAACAAACGAAAACTCAAAGGACTTTTTGGACAATATGTTCCTCCCGAGTTAGTTGATGAAATGAATAAGAATTTTAAAGAAATTTCATTAAAAAGTGAAACCAGAGAAATGACGGTATTGTTTTCAGATATTCGTGGTTTTACCAGTCTGTCTGAAACGCTTGACCCTGAATCATTAACGGCATTGATGAATTTATATCTCACTGAAATGACGAAAATAATTCATAAACATCGAGGCACAGTTGATAAGTATATCGGTGACGCCATCATGGCTTTCTGGGGTGCACCATTAACTGACGAAGAACATGCGCGTCACGCAATGCTTGCTGCTGTTGAAATGAAAGA
>CALZHW010000023.1 GCA_945787125.1 uncultured Ectothiorhodospiraceae bacterium | reverse complement strand
ATTTCCCAAATGGTTGTTCCCTTTGGGAAATATTTCATTACGCAATTCAGTGCAAAAGGTCGTGCAATACAGGTTGCAGTGAGTCACCGAAAGGGTGAACTGCGATGCAGCGGATATATTTAATAAATTCATAATGTTATATTTACCTGTAAACGTTCAACTGCGGAATCTAGGATAATGGCAAAGAATTCTTCTACACAGGCATTAACGCCTTCTATATTTGATCGATTGCTGGATTATAATCCTTCGAGCAACACGGAGGGGCAAGTCAGTCGTGGGCAAGTGATTAAAGAACTTCGAGAATCGGTTAGGCGAGACTTGGAATTTTTACTGAATAGTCGTCGACCCTGTATATCGTTGCCTAAAAAATGGCAACAGCTGGAAGATACCGTCATAAATTATGGCATTCCGGATTATACCGGGGTGAATCTTGATGTTGATGACGAGCGGGTAAAGTTCGCTTCGCTCATTGAAAGAATAATATTGAAAAATGAAACCCGGTTAAAGTCGGTTAAAATTACCGTCATTGATGAAAGCGAATCCATGGATAGAACGTTTCATTTTAGAATAGATGGCATATTGAAAGTAGAGCCGGCGGTTAAACCTGTAGTATTTGATTCAATAATGGAACCGGTTTCACGTACTTTTGAAGTGAAGGATGTTAACAGTGGATGACGATCTAATAAAGTTTTATAACAAAGAGCTGAATTATATTCGTCGCTCTGCGGCTGAGTTTGCTGAAGAAAATCCCAAAGTTGCTGGTCGTTTGCGGATTAGTAAAGACAGTATAGAAGACCCACATGTATCTCGTTTGATCGAGTCATTTGCTTATTTAAACGCCCGAATTCGAAAAAAACTCGACGATGATTTCCCTGAAATGAGCAAGTCAATGCTCGAGGTATTATATCCACATTATTTATCGCCAATTCCTTCCATGTCCATTGTGCAATTTATTTCAACCCCGGATATGACAGCGGAATATACGATTGCTAAAGGTGCAAATCTGGAAAGCGAAGCGGTTGATGGCGAACCGTGCAAGTTTCGAACTGCATATCCCGTGACGTTATGGCCGATTGAAGTTATAAAAGCAGAAATTGTTCGCGGTTCTTATCAGGCACCTTTGTTAGCCAAGCATTTTAACGCCATTGGTGTTGTTCGTTTGAAATTACGTTGTCGTAATGAAGATATGCGATTTGATGAATTAGCGCCTAAAGAATTGGCGTTTTATCTGCAGGGCCAGGGTAGTGAGGTATCAAAACTATATGAAATGCTTTTTAATCATACTGTAGCGGTCGCCGTGGCAGAATCTCACACAGATTCGAATGCCGTATTTCTTGATCCAGATGTTGTGCAAACACTGGGTTTTTCAGAAGATGACGGTGTATTGCCTTATCCTGCACGGTCACTGCTGGCGTATCGACTGTTAACTGAGTATTTTGTCTTCCCAGAAAAATTTAATTTTTTTCGAATTACCGGGCTCGGTCAAAATGTCTTTGCCAATAAAGGCCGTGAGATTGAAATTTATTTGTATATCAAGGATAGCTTTGCAGAGATAGAGAGTAGCATTAGCAAAGACAATTTTCTATTGGGCTGTAGTCCGGTGACAAATTTGTTTTCCCAATACGCAGAATCTATCACTCTTGATCATAAACATGAAGACTATCATTTAGTACCAGACTCCCGACGACTGCTAGCGAAGGAAATTTATTCGATTGATGAAGTGGAAGGGGTTTCCCCAGAAGGTAAGAGCGTTACTTATCGGCCATTTTATGGTTTTAATCATTATGCGAATCAATCAAAAAGCATTGCCTATTGGCATGCTGAGAGACGAGCAGCAAATAACAGTCATACCGATGAAATGGATGAAGGAACCGAAATGCACATTTCATTGGTTAACCTTGATTTCAAACAGGATACCCCCGATAACTGGGTATTGAATGTGAAAACCACCTGCAGCAATCGAGATTTACCGGGCAGATTACCATTCGGTGGAGGGCAGCCTCGATTGCAATTGGGTGAAGGTAATGCGCCGTTGGAAAAAATTAATTGTTTGACAGCACCTACCAAAACCCGGCGGATAGAATTGCAAGGCAATACCCGCTGGCGTTTGATATCGCATTTGAATCTGAATCATTTATCGATTACGGATTCTGAACAGGGCATTGAAATATTGAAAGAAATTTTAACGTTGTATAACTTCGATAATTCTCCCTCCAGCCAGAACATTATTGAAGGGCTGGTGGCTATTGAATCGAAACAAGTGATGTCGCGTATTCGAGATAAAGGCATTAGCGCGCTTTGTCGTGGTTTGGAAATTACCGTCACATTGGATGAAAATCGATTTGAAGGGCAGGGTTTGTACTTGTTTGCCAGTGTGCTGGAACACTTTTTTGCTTTATATGCCCCAATTAATTCATTTACCAAAATGGTTCTTAAACGAAAACGTAGCCCTATAGCAGTGAAAAAATGGCCACCAAGAAGCGGAGAAAAAGTTCTTCTGTAAGCGAAAAGCTTTTCACTGAAGGACATAAATTTAGTTTTTTTCAAGCAACACGTTTATTGCAAGGTGTTGTTGGTCAATATTCACCTGCGAAAAATAAAAACCCGGTGGGCCATGATCTAACGGTAAATCGCGAGGCAGTGCGTTTTTCCGTGCCGCCATCACTCAGTTTTCAAAGCAATGAGATTGTTAAAATTGATCTCGCTGAGCCAGATATTGATCCTGTTGCAGATGCCAATCAAACTATGGCTGATATGCAAGTTGCCTTTATGGGACTTAGTGGCTCCAGTGGCGTATTACCTGCTTATATTACCGAAGTGGAATTATTACGTCAGCGCGAAAAAGATACCGCCCTAAAAGATTTTTTAGATCTGTTTGACAATCGTTCAATTTCTCTTTTCTACCGTGCATGGGAAAAATATCGATTACCCATTAGCTACGAGCGGCATGCCTTGTATCAGCAAGGCGATGATCCTTTTACCCAGGCATTGGGAGCCATACTTGGATTTGATAGTAAACGATTTAAGAATGATGCTGATTTTAATCAAGAAGAATTAATCTATTATGCGGGATTCTTTTCCGGCCCCCGACGATCAGCTTCTGCTTTACAGTCTAGCTTAACGGAATATTTAGGTGTGCCAGTAGTGGTCAATCAATTTATTGGTGAATGGTTACCCTTGTTGGAGGATGATCGAACGCAATTACCATTCTTTCCAAGAAAAGGTAAAAACAATTGCTTGGGTGTCGATATGGTCATCGGTGAACGTTGTTTTACTGTTGAAGGGAAATTTGAATTAGAAATTGGTCCGTTAAGCGAACAAGAATATCAGGAGTTTAAGCCGGGATCAGCCAAACAAAAATCCTTGCTGCGATACACTCAGTTGTTTGTCGGGAAAAATTTTGATTTCGATCTTAAATATAAACTTCAGCCAGGTGCGATAAGCAGCTGGTATTTGTCCGAACCAAACCCTTCATTATTTAATTTGGGTTGGAATACCTGGCTAGCGAGTGATAAGCAACATGAGGCCGGAGAGTTTGTTACGGTTTGTTGTCATGAAAATTAATATCCATTAAATTTAGTTGTCATAGACTATTCATGATATTTGCCAAATGAGTAGCCAGAGACGATGAAAATTGTTTCATTCAGTGACATGCGTCACACAAAAATCACAAATCTAGAGTTAAACTTAGCATAAATAAACAGGGAATCCACATGCTTCAGATAGATTTAAGAACGCTCATCAGCAAATTGAACACCACTTCTCGAAGTGCCTTGGAAGCAGCGACGGGTTTGTGTCTGTCCCGGACGCATTATGATGTTGAAATTGAACATTGGCTGATTAAGCTGATAGAACCGTCCGATACCGATATTGAAGCGCTGTTGCGACAATATGATATTGATATTCCCCGCCTTTCCAGCGATTTAACGCGATGTCTTGATGGTTTTAAAACAGGTAACGCCCGGCCACCCTCCTTATCGCCGCGAATGATTGATGTTGCCCGGGAAGCCTGGGTGCTAGCGTCGTTAGATTATGGCGAAACAAAAATAAGATCAGGCCATTTGCTGTGTGCATTATTGAACGATGCAGATTTAGCGCGATTCGCCCATGCTTTATCGAAAGAGTTTGAAAAAATCAATCCACAAGCCATGCGTAAAGAGTTTCTTGGCATTGTTTCGAATTCCAGTGAAACTCAGCAGGATTCAGGTTTGCAAGCAGTCGCAGGGCAGGCCGCTGGTACCGTTGCAAAACCGGGGGGTAAAACACCCGCACTTGATCAGTTTACAATTGATCTCACAGAGAGAGCGCGTCTGGGCGAAATTGATCCGGTATTGGGTCGAGAAGCTGAAGTCCGTCAAATCATCGACATTATCTCCAGACGACGTCAAAACAATCCTATTTTAACCGGCGAAGCCGGTGTGGGTAAAACGGCTGTTGTGGAGGGATTTGCCCTGAGAATTGCCCAAGGCGATGTACCGCCATCAATGAAAAATGTCACTATTCGCTCGTTAGATCTCGGTTTATTGCAAGCCGGTGCAGGGGTTAAAGGAGAATTTGAAAATCGATTGCGCGCGGTTATTGACGAGGTGAAATCCTCAGCTACACCCATCATCATTTTTATCGACGAAGCTCACACATTAATTGGTGCCGGCGGTCAGGCCGGTCAAGGCGACGCTGCAAATTTACTCAAACCTGCACTGGCTCGCGGTGAGTTACGTACTGTGGCAGCAACCACATGGGCGGAATACAAAAAATATTTTGAAAAAGATCCGGCATTAACGCGTCGATTTCAAGTGGTCAAAGTTGAAGAACCCAGTGAGAAATCAGCAATCGATATGATGCGTGGTTTAGTGGCTACACTGGAAAAACATCATAACGTGCGTATCCTGGATGAAGGCGTCATTGAGTCTGTGGTACTTTCACATCGTTATATTCCCGACCGTCAAATGCCGGATAAATGTGTCAGTGTTTTGGATACCGCCTGTGCCAAAGTTGCGATTAGTCAAAGTGCGATTCCGGCTTCGATTGAAGATCGTAGTAATCAAATTAAACAATTGGATATTGTTATCGCGGTTATGCAACGGGAAATGGAAACCGGTACCCAACATGAAAAAAAGCTGGCAGAGGCCGAGCAAGCAAAGCAACAGGCCATGGATGAATTGGCAGAATTGAATTCACAATGGGAAAAAGAACGAGATTTAATATCACGATACTCAGTTTTGCGTGACAAACTGCAAGTCATCAATGGGCCAGAAACTGATAGTAAATCATTGACTGATGCTGAACGTTCCGACCTGAAACAACAACTTGCAATAATGGATACAGAATTGGCAGCGGTGCAGGGAGAAAATCCCTTGATGTATGTTTGTGTCGATGCACAAGCAGTGGCTGGTGTTATCGCCGGTTGGACTGGTATTCCCGTTGGGCGCATGGTAGCTGATGAAGTACGCTCAGTTCTGGATTTAAAAGACAGTATGAAGCAACGAGTTATCGGTCAGGATCATGCATTAGATATCATCACTAAAAATATTCATACCTCCCGCGCAAAACTCACCGATCCGAACAAACCTAATGGTGTATTTTTATTCGTAGGCACCAGCGGCGTGGGCAAGACGGAAACAGGTTTGGTTCTTGCGGATTTGCTTTATGGTGGCGAACAAAACCTGACCACCATCAATATGTCCGAATTCAAGGAAGAACACAAAGTGTCGCTACTTATGGGATCGCCGCCTGGATATGTCGGTTATGGTGAAGGCGGCGTGCTGACTGAAGCTGTTCGGCGTAAGCCTTATAGTGTGATTTTATTGGATGAAATGGAGAAAGCCCATAACGGTGTACAAGATATTTTTTATCAAGTATTTGATAAAGGTACGATGAAAGATGGCGAAGGGCGGGATATAGATTTTAAAAATTCAACGATTGTCATGACATCTAACCTGGGCACGGACACCATCATGAAGTTGTGTGCAGATCCGGAAACAATGCCTGATAAAGATGGGTTGTTGGAAGCAATTCATGATGATTTGTTGAGTTATTTTAAACCGGCTTTTCTAGGCCGGGTCAATGTGATTCCCTTTTTCCCGTTGTTCGATGAAGCATTAGCTTCGATTATTCGATTGAAAATGAATAAAATTGTTAAACGGGTGAAACAGAATTATGACGCAGAAATGATTTATAGCGATGAGTTGCAACAAGCTATCGCTGATCGGTGTACTGAGGTGGATACCGGTGCTCGAAATATTGATCATATTCTTGAAAACGGGATGTTACCGCAATTATCGGCAGAATTTCTTGGACGTATGGCCGAGGGCCAACATATTAAAAATGTTGCTATTGGCATCGATAAGGATGGTGAAATATCAGTAGATATTTCTTAATGTAATGAAGTAATTATTAACTATTAAAGAGGAAGAGTGAACGATGGCGATTTATATGAACATAGAAGGCATTAAAGGCAAGGTAACCGCAAAGGGTCACGAAGATTGGATAGATATTTCTTCCCTGCAATGGGGTGTAGGACGCGCAATCAGTTCTTCAATTGGCTCTTCAGCTGATCGTGAAGCGAGCAAACCCAGCATCAGTGAAGTGAGTGTTACAAAAATGATGGATATTTCCAGTCCACTTATTTTTACTGAAGCGTGTATTGGAAAAGGAAAAGTGGTAAAGATTAATTTATGTACCACGGGTTCTGATCAAATCCAAACCTATATGGAATACACCCTGGAAGATTGTATGATTTCTGGTTATTCGGTTAGCTCAGGTGGTGATCGACCTAGTGAATCCATATCGCTCAGTTTTACTAAAATGGAAATGAAGTTTATTCCTTATGACGATTCAGGTAAAGCAAGTTCGCCAATCCCTGCGGGTTATGATTTGATGAAAGGCACAAAAATCTAGCCAGTAAGTCACTGATGGCGGACCCTTGGTTCGTCATCAGTAATTATATATTTTCGACCAATATCCTAAAAGTCACGGGTAGGTTGTCTGTTACTTACCGCAGTGTAAGCTACTTCACAGTTATATCTCCATACGTCAGATATCATTAACCATGCAGTAATGAAACGACCATGGAGAAACACTACCTTTGCATAAAATAGAGAATAACAATGAGTGGATTAACCCAAGCTGATAAATCAATATCGATTACCACACCTTTAGGCGAAGATAGTTTATTGCTACAAAGTTTTAGCGGTTCTGAATATATTTCCAAGCCTTTTCTATTTCAATTGCAGTTACTCTCGGGTGACGAAGGCTTAAAAGCAAAAGATTTAATGGGTAAAACGGTTGACATAAAACTCTCTTTGTCTGATCGATCAAGTACTCGAACTATCAACGGACATATAAGCCGATTTGTTGCTGGACCGATTCATGAAAATGGTTATCGTATTTATCAAGCCGAAATTGTTCCCTGGTTTTATTTACTAAAGTTATATCACGATTGTCGAATTTTCCAGAATGTCACAACAAAAGACATCATTGAAAAAGTATTTAGTTCTCGCGGATACTCAGATTTTGAGCTTGATCTGTCAGGATCATATCGAACACGTGAGTACTGTGTGCAATACCGAGAATCAGATTTCCAGTTTATTTCACGATTGATGGAAGAGGAAGGAATTTTTTATTATTTTACCCATGTTGCTGGGAAGCACACTATGGTTATTGCTGACACAGCAAACGCTTATCAGGACTGTGAGGAAAACAAGGCACGTTTTTTTGAGGCAGGGCGAGCTGACGATCATTTGACTCGATGGGATCACCAATATGCCATTATTTCCGGTAAATTCTCACAAACGGATTACAATTTTAAAACGCCGAGCACTGATATTAGTACCAGCATCGATACCATTGTGGACTTACCGGATATTGCCCGATTTGAGCAATACGATTATCCTGGTACTTATCTTACCCGCGGTGATGGCGATGGCCTGACAAAAATGCGGATAGAGGAAGAAGAAACTGATCATGAAGTAGTTATTTCTTCAGGTTCTTATAGAACATTTTCTGCTGGTGGTAAATTTACCTTGGCTTTGCATGAGATTAAATCAGAAACAGGCAAGAGTTATGTAATTACCGCAATTAGTCACTACGCCCGCGAATCCAGTTATGAAATGAATGATGCAGGGGCAAGTGAATATCATAATGACTTTGAGTGTATTCCCAGTGTCTTGGCTTTTCGTCCTCGACGAGCCATGCAAAAATCTTTTGTCCAGGGCCCCCAAACGGCCGTTGTCGTCGGACCTGCTGGTGAAGAAATATATGTCGATGAGTTTGGGCGAATCAAGGTACAATTTCATTGGGATCGTTTAGGAAAGAATGATGAGAACAGTTCTTGTTGGTTACGCGTGGCGCAGCAGTGGGCCGGCAAACAATGGGGTGCAATATATACCCCAAGAATTGGGCATGAAGTGATTGTTAGTTTTTTGGAAGGCAATCCTGATCAGCCCATGGTAACAGGTAGTGTGTACAACGCGGAAAACATGCCTCCTTATGAACTGCCAGCGAATAAAACCCAAAGTGGCTGGAAAACCCGGTCAACCAAAGAAGCAAGTACTTCGAATTATAATGAACTGCGTTTTGAAGATAAAAAAGGCAGTGAAGAGATTTATGTTCATGCAGAGAAAGATCAGAACAATGTTGTTGAAAACGATGAAACCACTACGATTTCTAATAATCGTTCAGAGAGTGTGGGTAATGATGAAACCATAACAATTACTGCCAACAGAACGGAATCAGTCGGCAAAAATGAAACGATATCTATTGGACAAAGCCGATCAGAGAATGTCGGAAAAAATGAAGATATCAATATTGGTGATAATCGTAATGAAACTGTCGGTAAAGACGAGAGCATCAATATTGGCGCTAATCAGACAATAAGTATCGGTAACAAGTTAGATTTGTCAGTGGCGCAAACTCGGAATACACAGATAGGCAAAGATGACTCACTCAATGTTAGTAAAAAATTGAATATCATTGCAGGTGAGCAAATCACGATAAAATGTGGGAAATCCAGCATCATCATGAAAAAAGATGGGAAGATACAAATAACCGGCAAAGAACTCAGTGTAAAAATGAGCGGCAATATTAATTTGAAAGGTGCTAAAATTTCGGAAAATTAAAACCGGAAGTTACTTCTCACAGGCTCCTCGTTAAGTTAAAACTCTGATTGAGAGGAATATAATGAATATTCAACACGATAATATATTACAGCAATCATTTCATGAAACACGTAAAGCTAAAGTTCTTGAGATTATGCAAGAGGGTTTGATTTTAGTGCAAGATTCACTCGATATGCATGCTGTTTATCCTTGTTATTTTTTGCGAACATCGGCTGGCATATTACCTGAATTAGCGACGAATGATCTGGTGCTTTACCGGGTGCCTGAGCACAATGATGATTACGGTGTGGTGTTGGGAGTGATTGTAAAGTATCAGTCGTGAGTTATAAAAACAATACGCTTAACAGTTAACTCTCTAGGTGCTAAAAACACGAGAGTGAGTTATGTATGGGCTATAAACTGATTGCGATGGCTCCTTGTATTCTTTCGTTGCTGAAAGAAAAGTTTTCTTCGATGAATCGCTGCGGAATGACCTTTTGACCAGTTAGTAATAACTCACTCATTTCTCCAAACACAGTTTTAGCGATAATAGCCGGGAAAGGAAGAACAAGTCGGGTTTTAAGTTGTCTCGCTAAAGTCTGCGCGAATTCTTTATGTGTGATTGGATAGGGCGCCACTGCGTTATACGCGCCGGTGCTATGTTCATGTGTTATCATGTGTTGAATCATCGCGATAAGATCTTGCACATGAACCCATGACATCCAGTGTTGGCCATTACCAAAATAAATACCAATGCCCAGTTTGAACGGTGGCACTAGTTTTTTCATAAAACCCTGATTCTTACCAATGACAATGCCTGTGCGTATAACGCAGGTGCGTATACCCAGGTCGTTTGCTTTCAATGCACTTTCTTCCCAGTCGCGGCATAATTCATGGGCAAATTCCTGGTGTGGTGGGCTAGTCTCGATAACTTCTTTATCACCTTGATCACCATAGTAACCAATAGCGGAGCCACTCACCAGTACCATGGGTTTTTGTTCCAGTGTTGTTATCCATTCCAGCAGTTTTTCGGTAAGTGTTATGCGACTATCGCGTAATATTTGTTTGCGTTTTTTGGTCCAGGGTTTATCCGCAATGGGCTCTCCAGCCAGATTAATCACTGAGTGTATAACTTGAGTGATTTCCGTGAAATCATTGATGTAACTTATATTGCTGTGCTTAGGTTTGAGTGAAGAGGGGTTTTTGCGGGTAAGAATATATATATGTCTATAGTCTGGGTGATATTTTTCAATGAAGGCGCTACCAACAAAACCTGTGCCGCCAGTGATGAGTAAATTATTGTCCATGTTTATCGTCGCCTTAATATTGCAACCCATCTGGCCAGGTTGAGTAAACTTGCTAAAGAGCCGGCAACATAGGTGAATGCGGCGGCTTTTAATATTTTGTTCGCTGCTTGTTGTTCATTTTGGTTTATATAGTTACCTTTTTTTAATATGGGTAATGCTTTACCAAAGCTGGCATCCCATTCAACGGGCAGGGTGACCAGGTGAACAATAGTAGCGAGTAGCATACTCGATATGGCAATAATAAACATCAATAATCCAGCGCTCGGTGCGCGGGTTATAGCCGTGATAATAGGTATTCCGATAAATGCCAGTGTGCTCAATCGTTCAGCAATTTGTGAGAATTTAACCAGACGGGTTCTTAGCCCCAACATAGGATGGTTTTGTGCGTGTTGAATCGCATGACCCACTTCATGTGCCGCAATAGCAATGGCTGTCAGTGATTTGCCGTTATAGTTGTCAGCCATTAGACCGACGGTTTTGTTTTCCGGATTATAATGATCACCGATTTCGGTGATTTCAACGTTGACCCCGTCTAGCTCAAACTCTTTGATTAAATGTTGCGCAAGTTCCCCGCCATTGCCTGGAAAATGTGCCATGGGTTTGCTGTAGCGTGAGAAAGTGTATCTGGCCCAAAGCTGCGGGCCAAATACCAGGGCAAATATGAATATTCCGATAATTATATAAATCATGATTAAATGATATGACAATCAGAAGCCAAATAGTATCAACATATTTCACTTTGTAGTTTCGCGTAACGGCGCCACCTTCCAACGCGCGCACTACCTCGCTATAAATGTTGATATTTTATGATCTATGTTTGTTGATTAAGTTTGCCGATTAATATCGAGCTCTCGCTTGAAATGACGGTTTACCAATAAATACAGACTCGGCAAGACAAGCAACGTTAGTATTGTTGATGAAATAATGCCTCCAATAACTACAGTGGCCAGTGGGCGTTGCACTTCCGCCCCCGTGCCGGTTGCAATGGCCATGGGAACAAAACCTAATGCAGCAACCAAGGCGGTCATTAATACTGGCCGCAGTCTGGTGAGCGCGCCTTCATATACGGCGTCAATTAAGCGCATTCCGTCGTGCTGAAGTTTGCGAATAAAGGCAACCATAACCAAACCATTTAATACCGCAACCCCCGAGAGCGCAATGAATCCGACACCGGCAGAAATCGATAAAGGCATATCTCGTAACCAGAGTGCTAGTAAGCCACCCGTTAGCGCAAATGGCACACCGGTAAATACCAGTAGACCATCTTTGATATTACCGAAAGTCGAATATAGCAGTAGGAAAACGATTAATAAGGCGATAGGTACAACGATTTTTAAACGATTTGCGGCTGATATTAATTGCTCAAATTGTCCACCCCACGCTATCCAGTAACCTTGCGGAATAGCGATATTTTGCGACAGTGTGTTTTTTGCTTCGTTGACAAAAGAGCCTAAATCTCGGTCACGCACATTGGCGGTGACAACCACACGTCGTTTACCATTCTCTCGGCTAATCTGGTTGGGACCTAAGCTGATTGTTGCATCCGCTACGGCGCTGAGCGGAATATAACTGCTTGCGCCTTCGTGATTACCGGGTATGTGCAGCGGTAGATGTTTGAGATCGTCGAAATTTTCCCGCAGTGATTCAGGCAGACGAACCACAAGATCAAAACGCCTGTCGCCGTCATAGATTTGTCCGACTTGCAAGCCGGCAATAGCGAGCTGAATTAAGGATTGAACTTCAGACACATTAAGGCCATATCGCGCAAGATCCTCGCGACGTATATCAAACGTCAACACAGGTAAACCGGTCACTTGCTCAACCTGCACATCAGCGGCACCGGGAATTTTTTCTAATGCCTCTGCAATGGATTCGGCGGTTTCGAGCAATATTTCTTGATCATCACCAAACACCTTAACGGCGACATCTGCTCGTACGCCTGAGAGTAATTCATTGAAACGCATTTGTATGGGTTGGGTAAATTCGTAATTATTACCCGGTACTTCAAATGCTAATTCTTGCATTTCCGTGACGAGGTCAGTTTTACTGCGGTTCGGGTCGGGCCATTCATCTCGCGGTTTTAAAATGACAAAATTATCAGCGACATGCGGTGGCATGGGATCCGTGGCGACCTCTGCGGTGCCAATTTTTGCAAATACCGTTTCAACTTCTGCAAGTTGTTGAATTTTTTTCTCAAGCACATATTGCATATCAACCGCCTGGGTGAGGCTGGTACCCGGTATGCGCAGGGCATGTAACGCGATATCACCCTCGTCAAGCGTGGGAATAAATTCACTACCCATGCGCGTACTTAACAATAAACTGAGCACAACAATAACACCTGCAACGGTAATAACGATGGCTTGTTGCTTTATGGTCCATCTCAATAAAGGCGCATAAGCACGTTTACTCAAGCTGAGAATTTTATTTTCTTTGTGACTCACATTGCCGCTGACAAATAACGCAACGCCGGCGGGAATGAATGTGACAGAAAATATGGCTGCTGCAATTAATGCGGTGACAACGGTAAAGGCCATTGGGGAAAACATTTTGCCTTCAACACCGGTCAATGCAAATATGGGTATGTAAACGGCCATAATAATAAGTTGACCATAAAGCAGGGTACGACGTACTTCTTTGGAGGCCTCAAAGGTGACTTGCATTCGTTCAGCTCGCGTCAGCAAACGGCCTTTTTCTTGCTGCGCCTGGGCGAGACGCCGAACACAGTTTTCAACGATTACCACGGCACCATCTACAATAATGCCAAAGTCCAACGCACCAAGACTCATGAGATTAGCGCTGACGCGATTGGTCACCATGCCGGTCATTGTAAATAACATGGAAAGCGGAATAATCAATGCGACTAGTAGCGCAGCGCGGATGTTGCCAAGAAAAACGAATAAAACCACGATGACCAGAATGGCACCTTCGAGCAAATTATTTTTAACAGTCTCAATGGTCTTTTCCACCAATACGGTTCGATCATAAACCGTGTTTGCCACGATGCCTGGAGGTAGAGTGGTGTTCACCTCCCGCATTTTATCCGCGACACGACTGGCGACTGCCCGGCTGTTTTCGCCCATCAGCATGAAAACCGTACCTAATACCACTTCCTTACCATTTTGTGTCGCTGCGCCGGAACGCAATTCTTTACCCAGCAAAACATCAGCGACGTCTTTTATGTAAACCGGTATGCCATCGCCTTGTTTAATAACAATGTTCCTAATTTCCTCAATAGATTTGACTTGACCTGGTGTGCGAACCAGGTACATTTCACCGCTGCGCTCGATATAACCAGCACCAACATTTTCATTGTTGAGCAGTAATGCCTGGGTAACATCATCAAAGCTAAGTTGGTGAGCGATCAGTTTTTGTGGGTCAGGTGCCACATGAAATTGTTTTTTGTAACCGCCAATGGTATTGACTTCTGTTACACCCGGTACATTGCGTAATTGTGGTTTAATCACCCAGTCTTGCAATTCGCGTAAGTCCGCAGGAGTATAAGCTGATCCGTCCGGTTTTTTGGCGTTTGCCTCTGCTTCCACCGTCCACATGAAAATTTCACCGAGCCCGGTGGAAATTGGCCCCATACGTGGTTCAATACCCGGTGGTAAACTCCCCTTGGCTTCTTGAATGCGCTCATTCACCAGTTGCCGGGCAAAATAGATATCAGTGCCTTCTTTAAACACCACGGTAACTTGAGATAAACCATACCGCGAGAGGGAGCGGTTATAGTCCAGCTCAGGCAGTCCCGCCATAACAGTCTCTATGGGGAAGGTGATGCGCTGTTCAACTTCCAGTGGTGAATAACCGGCCGCCTCGGTATTGATTTGAACTTGGACGTTGGTAATATCTGGTACAGCATCAATCGGCAAACGCTGATAGTTATAAACACCAAGCAGAGCAATAGCGATGACTGCAAGCAGGATTAACCAGGCTTGTTTAATCGAAAATAGAATTATTTTTTCAAACATGACTCCGCTCCTTAGTGATCATGGCTTGCGCCGGCCTTGCCAATATCGGCTTTAATCAAATAACTGTTTTTTGTCGCATAAGGTTGGTTAGGAATTAAACCACTCATGACTTCCACCCATTCACCGTCACTTAAGCCCAGCTCAATGGGGCGAATTTCAAATTGTTCACCGAAGCGAGCGAAGATGACATTCCAGTCACGAAATGTTTGGATAGCCTCTTTACGCACGGCAATGGGTACTTGCTTTGCGGTTAAGTTTGCTTGCACAGTGACAAATAATCCCGGTCGCCAAAAACCTTCTTTATTGTCTATTTCTACTCGGCCAGAAACGGATTGGGTTGCACTATTGAATCGTGCGCCAATAAAGTTGATCTTCGCTTCAGTGTTTAAACCTAACGGGGTTGAAATCACATTTACCTGTTGATTCAAATGTATCTGACGTAGAAACTGAGCATGTATGGTCATGTTGACCCACAACGTTGATATATCAGCAAGCATAAATATTTGCGTATCTGCCTGAACGACCTCACCGAGAGAAATATGTTTTTCAATAATTGTTCCTTCGATAGGTGCGCGAATTTCGAGTCGAGTAAAATTAGCATTATTTTTCAATTGTGCCTGTAATTGTTTTTTCGAATAACCCAGTGCCTGTAATTGTTGCCAAGCAGTATCACGGGTGATTTCCGCTTCCTGAAAAGCTTGCCTGGCGGTGAGGAATTCTTGTTCAGAGGTTTTTTTCTCTTTCCACAGCTTGCTCTCTCGCTGATAATTCGCTTGAACCAGTTCCAATCTACGTACAGCCGCTTGGTAGTCGCCTTTTAAACGGGTAAGCTCCCGGCTTTCAATGACGGCGAGCAGCTCACCTTTTTTAACCAACTCACCTTGTTTTTTGTATACCGCCGTGACCACTCCTGGTAGCCTGGGTACGACATGGGTTAATTGGTCGCGGTTAAAATCAATTTCACCCGGAAAGCTGAGGATTGGAATGATTTCGCGTGGCCCGGCAATCTCGGTTATAACGCCGGCTGCTTTTGCGTTTTTCTCCGTCAAAGTGATTCGACCTTCCAGTTGTTCTATCTCCCAAGTATGCGTTTTTCCTTGAAAAGTGCCGTTAACTTTTAATAAAAACGAATGCGGCTCATAGATTTCCTGGTCGCCAAGCTGGTAATCTTGCTTAGCGGTGAATTTCACATGTTCCACGGGCACGCCTAATCGAATGACTTGTATTGAAACGTCAAAATCTTCGGGTTCTAAAGCTTGTTGCTTGTTAAAACCAAATACCCGAAACTCCGGCGGAATGCCGTCTTCAAATATCTTTATCTCGAGCTGAAAGTCATGGCCTAACAACCAGCCGCCATGGGGGCCGCGTGCGGTTTCTTCTGCGTGATCGTCATGATCACCATCAGCTTCTGTATGGTGGTCATCGGTGTGTTCAGTGCTGGGTGATAAATGATAAATTCCCCAGGCTGCAATAAGTCCGATGACAATTATCGCTGCTATCAATAAGGGTTTGCGCAATGTCATGGTGTTACCTCGGTTAAAGGATTGTGAAAAATTGACTCGCCAAGAATATCGCCGATCAGGCTTCTGGCAACATGAAAACTAATCAGTGCATCGATGGTTTGGCCCTTACTCTCTAGCCAGTTTTGCTGCGCATCCAGTACTTCGTAGAGCGATAGCTTGCCGTTTTCGTAAGCGCTACGCTGGGTTTGCAATATTTGTTGACTGCCGGGCACAATTTCGTTTTGCAGCATCACAACATGTTCATGGGTGGTCATCATGGTTTCAAAAGCATCTCTCAATTGATGACTGGAGTTCAGCCATTCCGAGTCATATTCGGCGCGTGTTTTGGCGATTTGACTAATAGCTGACTGGATGTTGCCTTGGTTACGATTGAAAAAGGGAACATCGATCGTCAATCCTGCTTGATAAGCATAGGTATCAGCTTGTTGAAACCGGTTTATGCCAAAATAAATTGACATGTCTGGCCATGCTCGAGACTTTTGTTCTGCAAGTATAGATTTTTGGATGTCGGTGTTGATCGTTTGTTTTTTTAAATGGGGTGATTTTTTCAAACGTTCAAGTAATTTTTCAAGATCGGGAAGGGGCGATATCTGGTTTAAATTTCCTTGAACGGTAAAGGCGGTATCTTCTTCAAAGCCTAATAATATCGCTAATCGTCGTTCAGTTTCATGGTGATGCAACTCTGCTCTGGCAGCGCTTATCTTTGCTTTTGAGAGTAAAATTTTCGCTCGGCTTAATTCAACCGGTGAGACTTTGCCAGCGGCACTTTTGCTGGCAACTATGTCGGTTAGTTCTTGGCTGACACGAATACTTTCCTCGGTGAGTATATGCTCTTCGTATGACCCCAGCACACGATAGAACTCTGCTGTGACAGCATTCAGTAACTGAGCTTGCGACAAACTAGTTTCGAGTTGAGAAAGTTGCTGTTGTGTAACTGCTGCGCCAATTCGTGCCTTTCGCTGGCCAAATAATTCAATGGGTTGTGCAACTATAAAGGATTGCTGAGTATCTTCCGTCGCATTGCCTGCAAAATTTTCTTGCCGAATGGATAAATTAGGGTTTGGCAGACGTTTACTTTGCGATATCAAGCTATCGGCACTTTCCAATTGATAGCGGTTTATCGTCAGTTTCGGGTTGTGCGTCATGGCTCGATCTATGGCTTGCTGCAGCGTATAAGATAGCGAGTGCTGGCGGTTATTTTCTTCTGCCTGTAGCGGTGCTATGATGCCTCCCAGCAAAAATACAGCACTAATTACTGCTTTTAATCTACTATCTAACATATAAAATAATTCCAATATTTGTCATGTTGCATTGATTTTTAAACCGGACACGGCGTACGCGACGCTCCTGGCTTATGAGATTATTATTTCCTACGAATTGTTATAGCCGATCAAATCGTGCAGCAAGTATTAGGAACGTGTATGAAATTATTCAAAGAATAAGTTCAGTGAACTAAAATATGCGGAACGAAAATTTCAACTAAACTAATAAAGGTGGGGCGCGAAGTGGCTGGTGTTTTAAGTATTGTTTTTTGGGAAAGGGAATGCTGAAAGTGCGACAAGTGCGTGTGCTTTTGATGCGGCGTGGCCTGAACCAGGCGATAAGTACAGCTATGAATAGCAATACTAAGGTTAAATCCAGATTGTTGAATTGTTTTTTTACAATAGCCGTATTCTCAATTTCAAAGATTTTCCCTGCATGATCATCATGGTTGTTATCAAGGTGGTCATGCGTATCACTGATGTGGCTTACAAAATGTGCGTGTTCCAGTGTGTGATTGTGGGTTTGAGTGAATTCTAGAGGGGTATTATGATCGTGCTTCAAATCAATATGTCCATGCGCATGCAGACCCATTATACGTCCCAATAGGAACATTATAGCCAGGGCGATAATGATACGTTGATGTCGTTTACCTATTTGCAGCATGTTGTTGCCGATTTAAATTTTTGTGTTTATGACTTATGTTTATAACTAAGGACTTTATCCCGAAAACTTCCGTTACGCAAGTCGGAAGCTGTAATTTTCACAGGAATCTTAGGCTTTCCCCGAGCTTTCGATTAACCCTACACAAACGAATAGCTCAGTTGCATTAGCACGTTAAGTGACGTGCGGTTGTAATGCAGGCATTGTATGAGTCTAAATCGTTAATTAGTGCGGCGCATGATTTTTTGATTAAAAACTCAGTTCCAGGGATTGGCATAAAAACTTCATCAACGGGGTGGCGGTGCTGAATCGATCCATAACCTGTTTTTTTAAGCCCGCCGAATTTACCACGCTTTCAGTTATAGGGCAGATGGCAATAAAATCTTTGCGCTTAAGATCGTCTAATAATGGGTGACCTTTGGCATAACCTCGCGGTGCATTGACAAGTGACTCGCCAGTGAAGTTGAAACTTTTTTTAAAACGCTTATCTTGACTCGCTGCTACCCAGCTTTTACCTTTTGTATCTATGGTTTGACGAATTTTTGCCAGGCTCGGTGAGTCTGGTCGCCATATGCCTACGCCAATAAAACATTCTCCGGGCTGTATGTGCAGGTAATAACCGGGTGCATGCACATCTTTTCCCTGGAAGTGGCGAAACTGAATACCGATATTGGTTTTATATGGACTTTTATCTTTTCCAAAGCGCACATCACGATGCACTCGCATAAGTGAGCCTCCGACTTTTTTTGGTACGGCTATAAAATGAGAGGATAGTTTCGGTAGCTCATAGGACATGTCAGCAATAAAATCCAAGGCCGGTGTTCGGACGTTATCTTCATATTGCTGTTTGTGTTCATTAAACCAATCACGGTTATTGTTTGCTTCAAGCAGCGTTAAAAAATCAAAGCTGGCCTGGGTGAAATAAGGACTCGCCATTTAGTCCACTCCTTGTGAGCCATTATGCGTTAGAAGCTGATAAGCATAACATCTTAGGTGAAACGCTTACAGTGTAGATAAACAAGCGTGAAGTGACTGTTGCGGCCAGGCGAGGTGTTAACTGGGTAAACAATGCTATTGTTTGATATGAGCGTAAAAAAAGGGTGAAGATATCACCCTTGAGCAATGTGTAACCGGAACAAACACCTATTTGATCATCAGGATACTGATGGCGGTCAGTGCTAACAATGGAAAAGAAGCTAGTATCCACATTGTCGTATAGCTGACTTCGCTTAAGTTGCGTTTTTTGCTAATTGCTATCGCTTGGCTTTTATTGTTTCTGTTCATCTTTCATTCTCCTTATAGTTCCAAAGGCTGGAATTTACTTGCTTTGTTAGGCGCTTTTTTGGGTAAAAAGTTCCGTGTAGCGAGTAGGGTAATAGAATGCAGATTTTTGTAACATTTTAGCGTTTATCGCACTCTTACTTAACAGGTGGCGATTGAGGTATTAACTATAATCCTCGGGCTCCCGGTGTTTTTCGATGATTTTGGAGAGAAATGATGAAACGTAGAGAATTTTTAATGGCATCTGCTGTTTTGCCAGTAGCTTTGTTATTTAGCAATCGAATATTTGCTGGAGCGATGACGCAAAACATTGTCAAAATTAATAAAACGGATAAAGAATGGCGTAAACTTTTGACACCTGATCAATATGAAATTCTGCGAAATGAAGGCACAGAAAGGGCGTTTAGCAGTCAATTGAACGATGAAAAACGCAAGGGCACTTATGTGTGTGCGGGTTGTGAGTTGGCATTGTTCACTACCGAGATGAAATTTGACAGTGGAACCGGTTGGCCTAGCTTTTACACCACGTTACCGAACGCGATTGAAACCAAACGGGATTTCAAGTTGATTTTTCCGCGCAAAGAGTATCATTGCGCCCAGTGTGGTGGACATCAAGGGCATGTGTTCAAAGATGGGCCAAAACCCACTGGACAACGTTGGTGTAATAATGGTTTGGCGCTCAACTTTATTCCGGCATAAGCACTATATCAGGCGCAAAGAGATTTGGGGTCATTCATGTAGGGGGGTAAAAATTGATCGAAATTTGAATTCTATCAGAGCAATTATAGATCATAAAGAGATCTGCGGACGATACACGTACCTAGTACGCCCGAACAGATTTGTTCGGGCGCTTACTTAAGGAATCATATCTAAGCGTAATGCCCAGGTATTATAATGTGGTTACGTTAGCTGCAGATGGGCCTTTTGGTCCTTGCTCGATCTCAAAACTTACACGTTGACCTTCGTTAAGTGTCTTAAAGCCAGCACCTTGAATAGCGCTATGGTGAACAAATACATCTTTACTGCCATCTTCAGGAGTAATAAAACCAAAACCCTTGCTTTCATTAAACCACTTTACTGTTCCTGTATTCATTGTTCAAATATACCTTAATTAATTAAAATAAAATGCGCATGTTGAAATATTGACGGAAGGTAAAGCAAAGATCACTGACAAGGTAGGTTCCTGAGCATACCGTCCGATTTTAAGACAAGTCGCAAAAGCAGTATAGCGTACTTTTTTTGATGCACATAGTTAGTTATTTAAAAATATCTAAAAATAAAGTGTTTTTCGGTGTTTATTTCATAAATTATTGCCAGTATTGGTGAATTTTGAGAATAAAAGACTTCTTTGTTTAATGTTGTTTGTTTGCATTGGCGCAATATGCTGTAAAAAGCAGCAAATTTAACAGGTCAGATTAATGTTGGTGTGTTGAAATCAGATTGAATCAGGCGAGATTGAAACTTACTGGTACGGAATATTGAGTAACAAGATCAATTGTAAGCGGCTTGCTCTAACCCGAATAATTCATGAATTACACTATTTCTCGCTTGATCTTTGATTCTACAAAAGATTATCTTTAATCGACCGTACGCATGGGTACGGCGCTCAATCAGATAATCATCTGTAAAATCAAATCTCTTTGCGATAATCTCGTGAATTCATGAAATATCCGGGTTAACAAAGTACAAACCGCTTACCACGTTTATTTTGCGTGACCTTTTGCCGCCGCTTGACGAATTTCCATCATTTCACGTTGCGTATGCTGTAGATCTTGAATGAGTTGTTCTGTATTCGGATCGAGTTTTTTCATTGCGGTGAAAGTGTTGTCATTTAGAGACGATTGGGCATCGACAATCTCTTTTTTACGCATGATGTTTTGCTGCATTTGTTGGAAAACAGCATTTTTTTGCTGGAGTTCAGCCATCATTTTTTGACGCTCAGCTTCGGGTGTGCTGGTGTCTCGTGCCTTGGCTTGGAGCTGTTTGAGGTATTCGAAATCCTTTTCTGGATCTTGACCTTCTTTTTTCATCGTACTCAGTAACAAGGCACGAAAATCCTGCTCTTGTTTCACCAGATCTGGGTTTGACTGCATAACCTTTTGTTGAATTTGACTAAGTTGCTGCTGCAGATTATTCATCCGAGTTTGTGCATTGTTAAAGGCATCAATTTGTGCCTGTGACGGCCCCCCTGGGTTTGGTGCGGCGGGTTCTGCAAAACTGCTTCCCATTGGTAATGCCATGGAGAAAAAACAAACTAAACCGAAAAGAGTTTGTTTTACGGTATATTTATTAACTGTGTTGATCATTATTGGAGCCTTTTGATTGTCTTGTGTGCAATGTCGGTTGCAGTTTTTATGAATAAATTAGAATATAAGTAGCTATTAACGGCTGGTTCTTAAAGAGTATTGAGCAATAAATGGTAAAAAAAGTTCAGGATAAATGTTGATTTCTCTGCTTTACCTGATCATGACCCAGTAATGACATAGCCAAATTTGCTGCGATTTTGAGGCGTTAATCCGCGTTATGGTCAGCGCCGTAGCTCCCTCAGCTGACTTTGAGTTTTTGCTCTCAAGAAACAGGAGTAGACAATAATAACTCATCAAACGATAATTCTCCAAATCACAGCAGGAAGGCGTGTTATTAATTTCAAACGATGAAAAAACTGCACATCCTTTGCTAATGCTCCCATTCTCGGACGCGCTCCTCGATAACTGCTCCTGCGTTATTCTCGACAATTGCTCCTGCATTGTTCTACCTTCATCCATCCATGGATTCGTACCTATGGGCGTCCTGCCCTAGTGCAAAAATACGAAAATTGTTACAATTACCCCTAAGTAGCTATCCATAGAATTAAACATATGCCAAAAATTTTACGCATCGTATTAGGGACATTACTACTCATGGCCACCATTGGGCTTGTCACCTGCCAAAGTTTATTGCGTGCATCACCGTTGCATAGCGACATTGTTTCGACCCATTCAGCTAAACTGGATGAGTCATACAGTGATAAAAATTATCTATGAAAACCGTCCGTGAGCGTGCCAGAAAGTTTGCTGACTCATTGGATAATGGTAATAGTCGATGGTGGTCGCCAAAGGGTCTGTTATTGTTTATTTTACCATTGCCGCTTTTACCTGCCATGCTTATTTCACTGGCTAAAGGTGATTTTAGTCAAACATTAGTACATCTTAGTGCAGTTACACTCTATATATCTGGAGCGATTCTAGCCAGACGCGGTCTATTGAATGAAATGCACTACCGTGAAAATCGTTTCGCGGTAACACCATTTCCGCTTAAAACCCTTGCTGCTGTTTTAATCGCGATTGCGACGGGTCTGAGTGCCTGGCTGGCTGTACATCATACTGCGCTATTTTCGGTAACCATGGTGGCATTAACATTCTTGGCATTTTATTTAAGTTATGGATTGGAGCCTAAACGTAAAAACTTTTTTTCTGGTAATCCCAGCGGTTTAGAAAATGATGCTTTTATCAGCTTGCTTAATGAGGCGCAAATTAAAATAGAGAAAATATTCAGGGCTGCGGGTAAAGTCGACAATGTTGAGTTAAATTTGCGATTACAGCGTATCACGGATCTTGCGCGGCAAGTGATTGCAAGTCTGGAGAAAAACCCAAAAGACTTGGCTAAAGCCAGGAAATTTTTAGTCGTATATCTTGATGGTGCACAAAAAGTGAGTGAGGGATACGCCCAGACACATGCACAAGCCAACTCAAAAGCGCTGGAAGAGAAATTTCGCAATGTGCTTGTGACCATTGAAGATGTTTTTATCCAACAACAAAAACGCTTATTGGAAAATGATATTCTCGATTTAGATGTGCAAATAGAAGTGCTGGATCAACAAATGAAACAAGAAGGCATTCGTTAATTTAATAAGGAAAAATGATGAGCGAAGAAACGATTCAACAAGAGATCATGCAGCAACCTGTAGAGCCAATGATGGCAGCGCGGATAGCAGAGATAAATATGAAAGACTCAAGATCTATCATGTTTTTTGGTAGCAAAGCCCAAGCACAGCTTACTGAGATTTCCGACAAAATGCTTGAAGGCGTAAAAAACAAAGATGTTGGTGCTGCAGGTAGCGCGTTAAACGAAATCGTCAGTGTCTTACGCGGTTTTGATGTAACAGCACTTGATCCGAATAAAAAATTGGGATTTTTTGATAAACTAATGGGGCGTGCCAAGCCCGTGGCCAAATTCTTACAAAGTTATGAAGAGGTTCGTCACCAAATCGAAAGTACCGCCATTTCGCTGGAACAACATAAGACAAAATTACTGACAGATATTACCATGCTGGATCGGTTATACGCGGCTAACCTGGATTATTTTCATGAGCTTGAAAGTTATATAGTAGCTGGCGACTCCTTGTTATTGGGGTTGGATCAAAAAACGATACCGCAATTAGCCGCCACGGCTGAAGCGGATAGTAACATGATAACCGCGCAAGAATTGCGTGATTTACGCTCTGCGCGAGACGATCTGGAGCGCCGGGTTCATGATTTACGATTAACCCGTCAGGTGGCAATGCAAAGCTTGCCGGGCATTCGTCTGGTGCAAGAAAATGATAAAAGCCTGGTTAATAAAATAACCTCAACCATAGCGAATACCATTCCATTGTGGCGCCAGCAATTAGCGACTGCCGTTACCATTCATCGCTCAGGTGAAGCGGCAAAAACGGTCAAGGCAGCGACAGATTTAACCAATGAGTTATTACAGGCAAACGCCGATTCGCTTAAAGTCGCTAACCGTGAAGTCAGAACAGAAGTGGAACGAGGTGTATTTGATATCGAAGCTATTAAAAATGCCAATCAGAAATTAATTGAAACGATTGAAGAAAGTTTACAAATTGCGGATGAAGGTAAGCGTAAGAGAGCAGAAGCCGTCGTTGAATTAGAAGTTTGTGAAGAAAAATTAAAAGCGACACTTGCCTCAGCCAGTGCAAGAACCGCAACCATCTAACCTGTTTAAGAACGCGCCAAGACGGGCTGAAAATGAGATGTAAGATGGGTAAGTTATTTCATGCACGTTCCTTAATGAGAGTATTATGAAAAATCCAATCATTGCTGACATTAAACCCATTAAAGTTGATATGTTAAAAGGGCAGGAATATCATTTTTGCACTTGCGGCATGTCAAAGAGCCAGCCTTTTTGCGATGGCACACATATCGGCACACAATTTTCACCAAGAGTGGTCGTGCCGGAAAAAGATGGTGAGGCTTTTTTATGTGCTTGCAAGCATACCCGAAACACGCCTTATTGTGATGGTACTCATAATAAATTTAGTTCGGATCAAGTGGGCAAAGAAGGTCCTGGAATATTGCCTGCTGAAAGCCCAACGCCAAAACCCGTTGCTACTCCTGAGGAGCCGACCCTGGAATTAATACATCAACTCTCCAAAGACGGTTTATCAACGATAGGTTCCCATGGGCCGATGGGCGCGATGGGCGTACCGCGAAATCAACTGCCTCTTTGGGATGATATACAAATTATGGTGGCGCAATTACATCGCAAACCTTTGATGGAAGATGTGGCTGTGCAAACTAGATTAATTATTGGCCCGGAATGTAAAAAACCTTTGGTATTGGAAATTCCCCTATTTGTATCCGATATGAGTTTTGGTGCTCTATCGGAAGAAGCAAAAATAGCATTAGCAAAAGGTGCTGAGCAGGTGGGTACCGGTATTTGCTCTGGGGAGGGCGGTATGTTACCAGAGGAACAAGCTGCAAATAGTCGGTATTTATATGAACTTGCGAGTGCGAAATTCGGTTATAACGAGCATCAATTGGAAAAAGTACAAGCATTTCATTTTAAAGGTGGGCAAGCGGCTAAAACTGGAACAGGTGGACACCTGCCTGCCTCGAAGAATATCGATAAAATCGCGAAAGTGCGCGGAATTACCGCAGGTGAACCGGCTATCTCTCCGCCGACTTTTAACGATCTGAAAACCCCGGCTGATTTCAAACGTTTTGCTCAGCGAGTACGGGAAATAACCGGTGGAATTCCGATAGGCTTTAAGCTCAGCGCAAATCATGTTGAGCGCGATATTGAATTTGCCCTGCAAGCAAGTGCAGACTATATTATTCTCGATGGTCGTGGTGGCGGTACTGGTGCTGCACCATTATTATTTCGCAATCATATTAGTGTACCCACCATTCCGGCATTAGCGCGCGCTCGACACTATCTGGATAAACAGGGCGTTAGTGGCAAGGTGACATTGATTGTTACCGGTGGACTAAGAGTGCCCAGTGACTTTGTTAAAGCGCTAGCGCTGGGAGCCGATGGTATTGCGATTGCTAACAGTGCGATGCAAGCAATTGGTTGCATCGCCGCGAGAATATGTCATACCAACAATTGTCCGGCAGGAGTTGCGACACAAAATCCAAAATTACGCCAAAGACTGGATGTCGATCATTCTGCCCAAAGACTGGCTAACTTTTTTGAGTCGTCTGTGGCATTAATGAAAGTATTGGCCAGAGCTTGTGGTCATGCCGATCTTCAGCAATTTAACAAGCATGATCTTGCAACATTTAACCCGGTATTGGCCCAGTTGTCAGGCATAGAATTCGCGGGATTTGACCCGAATAGATAGTGAAGTTCGGTGTTGTAAAAGTGCTACCTTCCTGCGCTCGTAGCGGCAAAACCTTACCGAGAGACACCGTGAATACATCCGTGTAGGCTTGGCGGCAGCATCCATGTGGCACAACTGGGCAACACTCTCGATAAGGTTTTGCCACTACAAGCACTAATTATGGGGAAATTTAAATTCCGAATGTGAGTGAGTTAAACATTTGCCACCGGATAATCGGTATAGCCTTTTTCATCTGCGGTATAAAATGTATCGGCATCCGGCTCTGTTAATTCTTGTTCGTGTTTAAATTTTTCAAGCAGGTCAGGGTTTGCGAGAAAAAGTCGACCAAAAGCCACTAAGTCTCCTTTGTTTTCTGTCAAATCTTGTTCTGCTCGCGCCGCATCATAACCACCGGAAAGAATCACCGAACCTTTGAATGTTTCGCGTATCATTTGTTTTGTTGCTGGGTTAACTTCAGGTGCTCCCATGGAACTGTGGTCGACAATATGAATATATAGTAGACCAAGTTTGTTTAGCGCAATGATAAGTTGTTCATATAAATTATCCATTTCAGCATCGGCTTGCATGCCATTGAAAACCCCATAGGGAGAAATACGCATGCCGACGCGGTTTTTACCAATTTTGGCGATTACTGCACGCGAAACTTCAACGGCAAATCGGATGCGGTTATCAATAGTTCCACCCCATTTATCGGTACGTTGATTGGCTGCGGTATTGAGAAATTGATCAATTAAATAACCGTTGGCAGCATGCAGTTCTACCCCGTCGAAACCCGCGTCAATGGCTGTCTGAGCGGCATGGGCATATTCCTGAATGGCTTCTTGGATATCTTTTTCTGACATTGCCTCAGGGACAGGATGCGCCTGATTGCCGGCGTTATCTGTCCACATTTCTCCGGGCGCGGCGATGGCAGATGGCGCTAGTATGCGACTATTTGCCGCCATATTATCTGGGTGTGATACACGACCGGTATGCATCAACTGCACAAATATATGCCCACCTCGATCATGCACAGCCTGGGTGCTTTTTTGCCAACCCTTTTTTTGTTCTTCGTTAAAAATACCGGGTATTCGGGCATAACCTAAACCATTAAGACTGGGTGATGTGCCTTCGGTAATAATCAAACCCGCTTGTGCGCGTTGCTGATAATAAGTGGCCATCAAATCATTGGGAATGTTATTTATTGCTCGGCAACGTGTTAATGGCGCCATGACCGCGCGATTAGCTAATGTAATATCACCTAATGCATATTGGCTAAAGAGTTCTTTTTTCATTGGAAAGCTTCCTTGTCGGTTTAAGTTTAACAATTATTGACTGATTTTTTTATTTTTCTGTGCAATTTATGAATGAATAACAACAGGATATTCAATCAATATGGAACCTAGATTCCGCAGTTGAACGTTTACAGGTCAAATATAACATTATGAATTTATTAAATACTTCAACTTCATTGCAGTTTACTCTTTGGATGAGTCACTGCAACCTGTATCGCACGCCCTTTTGCACTGCTTTGCTATATGAAATATTTCCCAAAGGGAACAACCATTTGGGAAATATTTCATTACGCAATTCAGCACAAAATGACGCACACTACAGGCTGCTCAACTGCGGATTCTAGGTTAAGCTTTTGCCATTCAGCACAGATTCAGTTTACAAGGTTTACATTGTTGATAGTATATCAATACAAGGAGTTTAGTTATGACGATGCTCTCTTTTTTACTGGTAGCTTTGAATGGTATTGCTCAGCCACCGCAGTTTAATATCAAGCGGCATGATATTGATTATTATAACGGACGAATATTAGTCGATTATCGAGTGGTGCTTGATGTGTCAGCGATACTGCTTAAACAAAGGCTAAACGATTTTGAGAAATTTTCTGCATTATCACCATTGATCAAAAAAAGCACCTTGAAAGTGGTCAATAATAAACAGCAAATTACCCAGGTACTTCGACCCTGTTTACTCGGCGTTTGCTACTCCCTAATAAAAAATCAAATAATCACTCATAATGACAAAGGCGCGACTATTGCCACGGTTATTCCTGAGCAAGGGCATTTTGAATCCGGTTATGAAGAATGGTTTGTAGAATCAGTTAATGACACAACGATCTTGCATTACCGAGCGGATCTAACACCTGATTTTGTTGTACCACCTATTATAGGGCCGATGCTAATACGTAAAATTATTCATCAGGAGCTTAGTGAAATAGCTGTTAACCTGATAGAATCCTAGTGTGGGTTAGGTTATGACTCACACGGGGCACCATCGAAGTTCAAACTATTTCCCGAAATCAGTGCTTGTAGTGGCAAGGCCTTATCGAGAGTGTTGGCAGCAGGGATGCTGCCGTCAAGCTTACAAGGAGGTATTCACGGCGTCTCTCAGTAAGGTTTTGCCGCTACGAGTGTTGGAAGGTGGTACGTTTGCGACTTGGAATTCCGATCGTGAGTTAGAAAGCCTGTATTTGGAGGTGTTATTCTTGTACAATTTACAAACATCTAAAATACAATGCCCCTATTGCTGGGAGACGATAAAAGTCGTTGTTGATAATTCAGTGCCTACACAAGAATATGTGGAGGATTGTTTTGTTTGTTGTCAGCCAATTCTGCTGACGATTCATATTGACGCTGAAGGCGATGCGAGCATTGAGGCCATACAGGAAAACGCATAAGCCAACCATCATGTTACAAATATCCAATGTTGTCACCATTCCCGAAAATGAAATAGAAATTAGCGCCATTCGCGCCCAAGGTGCCGGTGGGCAAAATGTTAATAAGGTTTCAACCGCCATTCACTTGCGTTTCAATATCGTAGAATCTTCCTTGCCTGAGTTTTATAAAGAACGTTTGTTGAAATTGCGTGATCATCGTATCACTAAAGATGGCTTAATTATTATAAAAGCCCAGCGTTTTCGCAGTCAGGAAAAAAATCGGGAAGATGCTTTATCGCGACTTCAGTTACTCATAAAAAATGTTGCCATTACACAAAAAAAACGCGTTGCTACCCGGCCTTCTATGTCGGCTAAAAAGAGGCGGATTGACCAAAAAAATACTCGCGGAAAAACTAAAGTCTTACGGCGTAAAGTGACAGGTGACAGTGATTAAGCTTTCAATCGGGATTCAAATTATTTCCCATAATAAGCGCTCGTAGTGACCAAACCTTATCAAGAGTGTTGCCCCTTGTGCTCACATGGATGCTGCCGCCAAGCCTACAAGGACGTATTCACGGCGTCTCTCGAATAAGGTTTGGCCACTACGGGTGCTAGAAGGTGGCACTAATGCAGTTATTGGCCTTAACCTTTCCCAAAGCAACTTCTTACCGCCATATCATTTCCCGCATCAATTTTTTGATATTTTTTATAGAATAACCCATCAGCACGCCGGAGCTTTTTAGATACAGTTTCATCGCGGTAGCGCTTGTACTGACGCGGGCCACCGTTGTAAACCGAATATGTTGCACGTGCCAGATTTTCTACTTTGCCGGTTTTTTTATGCTCTTGTTTGCGGATGGCGTAATGCTGCAGATAATGCATTAAAATTTCTGCACCCGCATTGGTATTGTAGAGAATATCCCATTTAACATCATGTAAATTGTAGAAGCCGCGCCACACACGTGGATTGAGTTGCATCATTCCCAGGTCGCCAGTGCGGGAAGTGAGTGGCCAGCGTTTGCCTTTAACGACACCGAATTGTTTCCAACAGCTCTCTTGCCAGGCAGTGGCGTATACTAGGTTGCGGTAAAGGCCGTGATACTTTTTATCCAGGTCTGACTGTTTTAATTGTTGGGCAATCACATGATTTATAACTTGCTGCACCATGGGTAGGTATTTGTTAATCTCTTTATTTTTGGGTACCCAGTTATTGAGTCTATTGACTGTTTTCTTATTTAAACCGCCTGCGGCATGTGCGCTAGGAATAAAAAAATCTAACCAAGGATTATGTTTTTCGAGCTGAAAATCCAGCGATGATTTTGTCATCATCTTTTGCTGGAAGTAGAAACCCGGTATGCTGTCCTCGGTGAATTCTAGCGGATTGATCTTGGGATTGGAGCTTAATAAACGTGCTAAGCGGGTTAAGCCATTGACTGAAATATCCAGGTTAAAAGCCGGGCCAATTTCTTCAATGGTATACAGCACATCATTCGCCGTAATAAATGTTAAATATTCCAGTGAGATCGTGTTTACGGGTTGCAGTTTAGCGACTTCACGCACCAGTGGTGCTATTGTCTGCCAGGTTGAAATAAATAAACGCTTGACCGGATCTTCGCCGCTCACCTCAGGATTCTTAATGATCGCAATAATATCGTATCGTAGGTTAATGAGTGTATTCAGCAATTGGGCACGAACACTGGGAGGCGTATCCGGGGTCAGAAACTGTCGAATGGTGAAAGTAATAAAGCCATCCAGGGCATCCAGTTTTTTCTCCAGTTGAGCAATTTCTGCTTGCGTAAGTGCAGTGACTTTTTTTCCCGAAGAAGTCACTTGTGGTACATCAAAATGTAGGCTTAATAAAACCCCTTTGGGGTTTATTGTCACACTTTTGATGGCAAACGAACGGGTTAATTGCTTTGCCGCTTGCTGGTTGCTTTTTGGAATAAATAATGGAATCGATTTTTGCAAGTCTTTGATAGGCTCACGCAGATCAACCGTCACAGCGTTCATGGTCGGATAAACTGAATTGTTGAACCATTGCCATAATTGGTTTGTCGCTTTATCTGCCGCGCCTTGCTGATTAAGTAATTTGCTGTCTTCTACCTTTATCTTTAGAGAACGACCGTCGGGCAGCAGCTTGACGGAAGTGTATAAATCGGTTTTGCCGCGCCAATCCAGCAGCATGATGCAGCGTTCTCCAACCGCTTGGCCAACCCGTGCCCAGGTATCAACCCGCACCTTAATAAGCTGGTTGTTGGTATCAATAACACGCGGTTTGGCCAGCTTGAGAAAATTACACCCAGTGCCATCATCATTCACTCTGATTGATTGACCTTTGCCTTTGAAAACCTTGTCAATCAGAACTCGTTCAATTAAATGAGATTCCAATTTGAATGACACTGCAACTTCTTTAGCCGCTAGGGAGGTAGAGCAGAATAAAAAAACAACAACCGTGAGTATTAAAATCGATTTTGGATGAAAGATGTTCACTCTCTAACCTATGTTTATGAATTACAAGCTTAATAGTACTGACTTACCGGTCTTGTTGCTATATGTACAGCAAATATAGTGCGGTGTTCATGCCAGTTAGCGCGCACCGATTTTAACCCGGATAATTCATGAATTACCCGATTTCTCGCTTGATCTTTGATTCAATAGAATATTATCTTCGGCAAGCTGCTCCTCGATAACTGCTCCTGCGTTATTCTACTTACGGGCGTCCTGCCCTAATGCGTTGCTCTCGACAATTGCTCCTCGATAACTGCTCCTGCGTTATTCTACCTACGGGCGGTCCTGCCCTAGTGCATTGTTCTACCTTCGCCCATCCATGGGCTCGTATCTCCTGCATCCATGCAGTTGTCAATCGACCGTACGCACGGGTACGGCGCTCAATCAGATAATCATCTGTAAAATCAAATCTCTATGCGATAATCTCGTGAATTCATGAAATATCCGGGTTAAGTTAGTGAGATTAACTGCTATTTTTTAATTTTAGGAACGCGCACGAAATAATTTCCGGTTTTTGCATCTCTGCTTCAGCTCCTCTTTGAACGTTATTCAATCGCAAAATACTCACTTTAGCCCGGCTAGAGCTGCGTTTTTGCTCAATCAGAACGTCCAAACAGAAACTAAATCAGAGCGCCAAAACGGGAAATTATTTCGTGCACGTTCCTTACTTAAGGTAAAATAGCCGTCATTCAAAATTATACCGGATATTTAATGCTACGTTTAACAGAAATCCGATTGCCGATCGATCATCCCGAGGAAGCGGTAAAATTGGCTATTCTCAACAAGCTCAATCTGCAAGATGCTGAGGTGCTGGATTATCACATCGCGCGGCGTGGTTATGATGCGCGCAAAAAACACAGCATTCAGTTCGTTTATACACTGCATGTGACAGTAAAGAATGAACATGAGTTGCTCACACAGTTTGCAGATGATACCCACGTGAATCTCGCGCCGGCTATACAATATGAGTTTGTCAGCAAGGCGCCGGCTAATTTACCGTCTCGGCCGGTTATCATTGGTATGGGGCCTTGCGGTTTTATGGCGGGGTTGTTACTTGCGCAAATGGGTTTTCGCCCCATTATTCTGGAACGTGGTAAAGCCGTGAGAGAGCGGACCAAAGATACCTGGGGGTTTTGGCGTAACGGTGAGTTAAACCCAGAGTCTAACGTGCAGTTTGGCGAAGGCGGTGCGGGCACCTTTTCTGATGGTAAGCTGTATAGCCAAGTTAAGGATAGCCGCAACCTGGGTCGCAAAGTACTGCAGGAATTTGTTAAAGCTGGTGCACCGGAAGAAATTCTTTTCATGAGTAAACCCCATATAGGCACCTTCAAATTGGTGACTATGGTAGAGAAGATTCGTGCAGAAATTGAAGCATTGGGTGGAGAGATTCGTTTTGAGAGCTGTGTCACTGATATTGAAATCGATGATGGGCAACTTCGCACCCTGCGCTTATCCAATGGCGAGGAAATTCAAACCGAGCATGTTATTTTAGCGGTGGGTCATAGCGCGCGTGATACCGTTAAAATGCTAGACAAGCGTGGGGTTTATATTGAGAGTAAACCTTTTTCCATCGGTTTTCGAATTGAGCATCCTCAATCGCTTATCGACCGTTGTCAATTTGGTGAAGAAGCTGGAAATCCTGTATTAGGTGCCGCAGATTACAAACTCGTACATCATGGTAAAAATGGTCGTTCGGTTTACAGTTTTTGCATGTGTCCTGGAGGAACTGTCGTAGCATCAAGTTCAGAAGAGGGAGGCGTTGTCACCAATGGCATGAGTCAATATTCGCGTAATGAACGCAATGCAAACAGCGGTATTGTTGTTGGATTAACGCCTGAAGATTATCCTGGACACACATTGGCAGGGCTGGATTTTCAGCGCAAATGGGAGTCTCGTGCTTTTGAATTGGGTGGCAGCAACTATTTTGCGCCTGGCCAGTTAGTCGGCGATTTTCTAGCGAAAAAGCCTTCCGATAAACTGGGCTCTGTGGTTCCATCCTATAAACCGGGCGTACGCCTAACCGATCTCAGCACTGCATTACCGGATTACGTGATAGAGGCAATACGCGAAGCGTTGCCAGTATTCGACAAAAAAATCAAAGGATTTGCCATGCATGATGCTGTATTAACCGGCGTGGAAACCCGTACATCGTCACCGGTTCGGATCAAACGTAATCGTGATAATTTTCAAAGTATCAATACCCAGGGTCTGTATCCG
>CALZHW010000022.1:6061-33834 GCA_945787125.1 uncultured Ectothiorhodospiraceae bacterium | reverse complement strand
GCTGAGGGGGCTGTTGAATATGTAGGTGAGCAAGCCGACATCAAGCCTTGGTTACAGATGTGTCATGTGGTGGTTTTGCCTTCATATCGTGAGGGGATGCCCCGTGTAGTGTTAGAGGCTGCTAGCATGGGGAGACCGGCCATTGTCGCCGATGTGCCGGGATGCCGGCAATCTATTGTAAATGGCACTACCGGCTGGTTGTGTCCGCCACGTAATGCAGAATCCCTGAGTAAACTTATGGCACAGGTCGTTCTTTTGCCTTATACCGATCTTAAACGTATGTCAAATGCAGCGAGAATGCGGGCGGTTGAAGTGTTCTCCGAACATTTGGTGATTAATCATTACCTGGCTTGTTTGGAAAAGCGCTGATTGATTCACAGCTCCAGCACTCTCTCCAGCACTTTAATGCTTGCCCATTAATGGAAACGTCTGTGTGTTCATGAGAGATGCAGGAACACCATGCCTGGCTTCCTATTTGCATTGCACATAGTTTATTAATGGTAAGTCTAGGATAGGACTATACCGCCGATTTGCGAGTGCGACAGTGTTATCGGCGCAGTCGTTAGGGTGATGTTATCTTCTAATGAGGCTAAGGCATAGCACACTCAAAAGAAGTGCGTAGGCTTCACTTAAGTTTGCTTCGCCAGGCAGCAACACCACGCTCAATATCTGAAAGTGTTTTGCGGAAGGCATCAATACCAAGTTGATATGGGTCTTCGATATCGAAATCATCCCATTCGCCGAGTCTGTATATCTTGCCTCTTACGGTTGGAAATAGGGACTCAATGTAGTGTTGATGGTCTGTTTCCATAACCAGAATTAAGTCGGCCCATTGGACTAAATCACGATTAAGCTGGGTGGCACGGTGGTTTGAAATATCTAAGCCGCGATGCGCCATCAATTTTTGGGCGTGGTTATCGGCGGGGTTTCCCAGAAGGGCGCCGATGCCTGCTGAGCGTATCTGGAATGGCTTGCTGGCTGGCTGGCTTGAAAGTGTGTGGCGCAGCAGAGCTTCCGCCATTGGGCTGCGGCAAATATTGCCAATACAGACAATCAGAATGTTAGAAATCATGCACATGGCCTCGACCTGGATTTTGCCTGCTACCATAACCTAAGTCAGGACAAATTGTAATTGAGTGTGTTAACGATGTGGGTAATTCAATTGTGCATATTTTATATTTTAAGATTAGTAAATTAATAATGACTGAGTAAATTATGTTAATCAATTCCGCTGCGTTCAATATTCACAGACGCTTAGCTTGCAATCGAACCCGAGCATCGGAAGTTTTTATGATTTTTGCTTTAATTCTGCATGACCGATTTAGTCTTTCATTAATGAGACGGTTGCTCTTATTGAGCGGCGTGTTCATTGCGATTGCGTTACTGAATGGTTGTTCGATTACCACGGGTATGACTGCTGCAGGGATGAGTCAACATTCCAAAATTGATTTGCCAGGACCAAAAGGCGCTGAAACCCTGCCTGCGTATGTTAGCGTTCAAGACATTACCGCCAATATGATCGTAGCGTTAGAACAAAAAAAGGGAACCCAACCACGCCGAGCCAAAAGTACAGGAGCTCAGACACTTATTGATAATTATATCTATACATTGGGGCCTGGCGATATTATCTCGGTTACTGTATGGGATCATCCTGAATTGACTATTCCCGCTGGTTCTTTTCGTTCGGCTCAGGCGTCTGGCAACCGCGTAGCGCAAGACGGTACAATTTACTACCCTTTTGTTGGCGTTGTTAAAGTAGCTGGATTGACCTTGGCCAAGGTTCGTGAACTCCTTACCCAAAAATTGGATAAGTACATAGAAGGTGTCCAGCTTGATGTGCATATGGTAGCGTACCGCAGTAAGCAGGTCTATATCGTCGGTGAAGTTGTAAAACCCGGAGCGCACCAGATCACTGATATACCGCCAAGTATTCTGGAGATGGTCAATCGCACAGGTGGTTTTACTGGCGAAGCAGATCACAGCAATATTACACTAGCACGTGCGGGAACCACATACCGAGTCGATTTACAGGCGCTTTATGAAAATGGAGACCATAGCCAAAATATCCTGCTTAATCCTGGTGATATCGTCAATGTCCCTGATCGACAGTTGAACAAAATCTTTGTGCTAGGTGAAGTGAGGCAGCCAGGCTCCTTTCTCATGAGCAAACATCGCAAAACTTTAGCAGAGGCCCTAGCTGATGCTGGTGGCGTAAATCCGCTGACTTCTGATGCTGGACAGGTTTATGTAGTAAGAGGTAATAGCCAGCAATCCGCGATCTACCACCTGGACGCTAGTTCTCCTGATGCTTTAATTTTAGCGGATCGATTTCCGCTCCAAGCTCGCGATGTGGTCTATGTGGATGCAGCGGATATCGTTCAATTGAGCCGTGTGATGAGTAATATATTTGTTACGCTGGGAACTTTAAGTACGTTGCGCTCTGACTGGGTGCTTAACTTTCCGCTGAATAATGGGCAAAATTAGTGTCTACCTCGAAGTGTGCTGTGGTGGAGCTTTTGCCCCGTAGATAGAGTTTATATGTAATCATGAATCAACCACCGAATCAGCATTCATTTCAGCAACATACCTCACTGCCCTTGGGGTGGCCGCCTGCCGCAAGTGCTGCCGCCGAAATTGATAATGGCATCAATATCATAAATTACTTTGGGGTATTGTTTGAGTATAAATGGCTGATCCTTGTTTTGACGGTTCTGGCGACTTTAGGAGGTTCGCTATTTACCTCGCTCACCACGCCTGTCTATCAGACTAATGCGTTGTTGCAAGTTCAGACTCAGCAGTCTTTAGGCATGGACTCCTTGACCGCTGTGTCGGGATTGTTTGAAGACCAGGTATCGACCAGGGATGAAAGTGAAATACTGCGTTCCCGCATGGTTCTCGGGGGAGTGGTCAAGAAACTTGGGCTGGAAATCCGCGCTGAGCCGAAATATTTTCCGTTTGTTGGTAGAGGCATTGCCCGCCAATATGATGGCTCTACTGGAGTCGCGAAGGCCTGGTTTGGACAGAATCAATATGCCTGGGGCGGGGAGCTTATTACCATTGAAACGCTAGAGACGCCGCCTTATCTAGCTGGCAAGCAGTTAACTCTAGTGGCAGGCCCCTCCGGCAGTTACCAGGTTTTCGATGCTGCTAACCAGCACTTACTCGATGGCCAGGTGGGAGTTCGGGCAAAAGCCGACATGGAAGGTGAAGACTCACTAATTCTGTTTGTATCCAGGCTAAAAGCCCGGCCCGGTACCCATTTCATCATCAGGCGACAAGCGCTAAGTTCGGCGATTTACGCAATATCAAATCAATTTTCGGTAGCTGCCAAGGGCAAGGGTTCCGGGATTCTTGAGCTAGTATATAGCGGTGTTGATAAAGCGCAGCTTGCCACTGTGCTTAATACCATTGCGGACATCTATGTACGCCAAAACGTGGAATATAATTCAGCTGAAGCTGGAAAATCCTTGGAATTCTTGGCCAAACAACTCCCCCCTCTGAAAGAACGCGTCGACGCAGCAGAAAACGCCTACAACGCTTATCGTATTCAGCATGGCTCAATTGATCTTGCTCATGAGACCAATTCGGTATTGTCCGGCCTAGTTGGGATTGATTCGGAACTGTCGACATTGCAACAAAAGCGGGATGAATTAAGGGGTAGATATAAAGAGATCCATCCAACTGTAGTCTCTCTTGATAAGAGCATTAAGCTGCTAAAGGAGAAAAAGTCAAAACTGGAAGAAGACGCCGATAAATTACCAAACACCCAGAAAGACATCTTGCATTTGTCGAGGGATGTGAAGGTCAACACTGCGCTCTATTCTAAGTTATTGAATACCTCCCAGGAGCTGAAGGTAGCCAAGGCCGGCATGGTTGGCAATGTGCGTATTATTGATTACGCCCTTGTGCCAAATAGTCCCATCAAACCCAAGAAGCAATTGATTGTTGCTATTGCCTTTATGACTGGTTTGTTGGGCGGCATTCTTCTTGCGCTTATGTTGCGATCCTTTAAAGGCGGCGTGCAAGACCCCGATAAGCTTGAAAAGATACTGGGGCTTGCGGTATATGCGACCGTAATGCACAGCGAACATCAAACGAAAATGTTTAAGAAACGAAAAGTAAATAATGGCCGCATAGGCATTCTAGCCGAGCAAGTTCCCCAGGATCCCGCTATTGAAAGTTTGCGCAGCTTAAGAACAGCCTTGCACTTTTCACTCATGGAAGCCAGTAATAGTAGTAATATCATTATGGTGACGGGCGCCAGCCCCAGTGTTGGCAAGACCTTTATTGCATGTAATCTGGGTTCTGTTTTGACCAGCAATGGTAAAACCGTAATCATTGTCGATGCAGATATGCGCAAAGGTCGCGTGCACAGATATTTTGGTATTGCTAGAGAAAATGGTCTATCAGAACTGATCACTGAAAAGAGAGAGCTAAAGGATGTAATTCAAATGTCTAAAAACGAACATTTGAGTATAATCACCAGTGGGAAATTACCGCCAAATCCAGCAGAGCTCTTATTGCATGAGTCCTTTAAAGCGATACTAGATAAGCTGTCGAGCCTGGCTGACTACGTTATTATCGATTCTCCGCCGGTGCTGGCAGTCACCGATGCTGCTATAGTTGGCCGCCATACGGGGACTACCTTGTTTGTGGTTAAAGCCAACCATCATCCGATGAGGGAGCTTGAACAAAGTGTGAAAAGCCTGCGTCAGGCGGGCGTCAACATCAAGGGCGCCGTATTTAACGATGTTGCAATGTATAAAGAGTACGGTTATGGGAAATATGTCTATCATTATGGATATCAGAAAAAGTAACCACGAGCAACTAGCATCGTTCAGCAAACCTGGCAAGCAGTAGAATTAGTGGAACACATGCTCGGACAGACTCCTAGGATTGAGATTTCTGTGGTGTTCGGGCGAGAAAGCTTAGTAAAAATTCTAGAATTTCAACCCGGTTATACGTTTGTTCAATACTATTGCCCCACACTGTAATCCCGTGATCGCGAATCATGAGGGCGGTGATATCTGGCTGTAGTTGTGAAAATTGTCGACGAATGTCTGCGGCTATCTGACTAACATCCAGGTGGTTTCTAAAAACGGGCAAGAGCACTTTAGGTGACTGCTCCCAAATTTCAAACCCCTTGATCATCTCTAAGTCAGGTAACACCAAATGCGTTTCGTCGGCATGCAGTCTGGTGGCCAGGCAGGCATCGATCGAGTGAATATGGAAGCAGGCTTTTGCTGTTGAAAAGCTTTGGTAAATTGCTTGATGTATTTCAGTTTCAGCAGACGGGGAATTCATTGTAAGGTTGTGCTCGATCACTTCGCCGTTGTTGATTTTGAGTTTCAGTAGATCGTTAGCCGTCAGATTGCCTTTTGATTTACCACTGGCAGTTATCCACATGGCATCATTAGTTTGTCGTGCACTTAGATTGCCAGCGGTACCCGACATCCAGCCACGCTGATGAAAGTCTTTGGCAATCACACAAATTGCGTCAGCAATGCTATCGTCAAACATCAAACTTCCCCCCATTTTTTCAAAGCTTCTTTTAGTGGGCCGTCGTTAATTTCTGCGATACGTATAGGCTTACTTTGTTTGACCAGAGCAAGCGCTTCAAAAAAAGCCTTTGTACCCGCAGTGGGGCCACCGGGATGATCAAAGATTGCGGAACCTGCATTCAAGGCAACATCATTGCCATAGTCCTGCATCGCTTGGCCAACAATACCCGGACGAATACCCGCTGAAGGCACTGGCATAACCGGAATATGTTTGCCTTTTTCTTGGCGCAATAGCTTACAAATTTTAGACTCAGTTTCAGCACTAAATGGCAGCGTGCCATAATGCGCTGGATAAATTACCGCGTCAGCGCCCGCGCATTTCATTAACGTCCCTAGCAGTACCGAATAATCTATTCCATAGTCATTGATACCCTGCGTGGCACCGCCCAGTGCCCCTGCCAGTGCCGGGTGGGTAAAGACCGGCACATTAATCTCGGGATGTGCACAAATGGCTTCCAGACAACTGTACCCATAACAAATGGCGTTAAACAATAAAGCATTGGCACCTTCATCAATCAATCGGCGCGCATTATCAATTAATTTATCTGCTCGACCGGATAAATTAACCACGTACATTATTTCTCGCCCATTGAGATCTTTATATTTTTCAATAACAGGACGGCAGGCTTTTACTCGCTCAATGGTCGGCGCTGTCGTTGAGTTAAAATTAATTTCATCATCTTTAATAATATCTAACCCGGCTGCCGCAACTTGATCTAACAATTGCGCATGATCGCCGGCAGTTAGCCCAAGTGCAGGTTTAAATATCCCCATGATCAACGGCCGATCAAAAACCTGCGTTTTTTCTCGAATACCTTTGATACCAAATTTTGCCCTAATGCCAAAATCAACAGGTAATTGAATATCAATAATCCGCGCAGGCCCAGCTAAGGAAAATTTCCCGAAAATCATACATAACAAGCTACCGATATCGTTTTCACAATTGATTTCGGGAAAACCGACGGTGGCTTGACTACGATTATTATCAAGTTGTTTAGTATTAAGTACCTGTCCCATGTGTTTTTTCATTGCCGCTTCACGATGAGAAAACTGCGCACCCCAGGAGCCAACAGTTTGACCGATGGCAATTATTTCGGCGTGTTTATCTGCATCGACCCCAGCAGGGAACTCATAGGTAACTTGTATCATTTTGTCGCCCAGGGGAGTGTGTCAACAGTAAACTGCAATGCACGGCCGGTATACACTGGCACCCAGCCTTCAGTATCGATAAAATATCGCACGGCTTTAATGCGTGTTGAGTCACCTAAGGTAAACCAATGCTCTGCATTGGCCGGCACATTAATGTAGTCGCCCGCCACTACTTCCAACATGAATTGCTGATCCTGTGGATCAATAAAACCGAAATAGCCTTTACCCGCCAAGATGTAACGCACTTCGTCATCGGTGTGATAATGAATATCAACAAATTTGGCCAGCATCTCGCCCAGGCCGGGAATATTTTCATGCAATACGATCAAATCGCGAGTGGTATATCCTTGCGCTTGTTTGAGAGATTCGAAACGATGATCTACAGACTCCAACACACTGTCCTTCTCACTGTCATCCAATGCCGCTCGCTCAAGTAATTCGACCACTTCCGGTGCTACAGGTAGCGACCAATGTTGTATCTTTACATTAATTTCGCTAAGCACATTATCAATTCCAGATGATTCGGTGATTTGCTTTCCATTGGGGTAAATAATACGTGGCATAATGAGTTCCTTTTATTGAGTGACATTTTATAACTCACAATCGGAGTTCAAATTATTTCCCGTAATCAGCGCTCGTAGTGGCAAGGCCTTATCGAGAGTGTTGGCAGCATGGATGCTGCCTTCAAGCCTACAGGGACGTATTCACGGCGTCTCTTGGTAAGGTTTTGCCGCTGCGCGGGTGCTGGAAGGTGGCACTTTTACAACTTTGAACTCCGATTATGAGTTATAACCTGATGAATTATAAAGCCTAATCAGCGGTAAAATATATATCTCCATAATAGGCCGTTGCTTGCTGACCGGAATTATCCGTGTCTGTCATAATGGCTACTGCATCAATGAGTCTAAATTTTCGACCGAAAGCCATCTCCAAGTCGGCCTTTATATTACGTTTTTCACTAATCCATTGTCCCGCTTTTTGTTCGCCGCTTTGCAAAGCAAGCATTTTAGCGTTGCCGGTAAACGGGTTGTCCCACAATGTATTGATGGGTTTCTTACTCGACCAAACATAATTAAGCGCCATCGTACGCCAAAAAAATATACCACCATCAATCACCACGTACACTCGCGCCGCAAAGTCATCGCCCTCTTTCAAGTCTTCCGCGAGCCGGTACAAGGGTTGTTTAATCCGCCATCTCCAATTCAAATAAGGCGTCACATCGAGATCAATGCGGACTTGTTTTATCAAACCAGATGCACTGTTATTGCTGCTAGCCCGCAGCACAGTTTGATCATCTGCATTGCTTAATTCGTAATTGGTTTCTCCCTTAAAGTCGTGTTTTTCCCATCCCAGCAAATCGCTTTTAGAGAAATTGCCGACGTCGACTCGCTCTGCTACTGCATGGTTTGCAAGTCCAAAAAAAAGCAATAATGTCACTAAATAACTTTTACATCCACACATAATCACCTCCACTAATGTCGACAAGCAAGAGCCATATTCACAATCGAAATTCAAACTATTTCCCGTAATTAGCGCTCGTAGTGGCAAGGCCTTTCGAGAGTGTTGGCAGCATGGATGCTGCCGTCAAGCCTACAGGGACGTATTCACGGCGTCTCTCGGTAAGGTTTTGCCGCTACGGGTGCTGGAAGGTCGCACTTTTGCAACTTTGAACTCCGATTGCGAGTTAATACAAATAATGAATTATTTTCTGTAGCAAAGGTTGGGCACGCTATGCTTAGCCCAACCTACAAAATCTAGCCCGTTGATTGTGCTTTAATTACAGCAAGAAATAGGAGGCCAATCCTAAAAATGCGAAAAAACCTACCACATCTGTCACTGTTGTCAAAACGACACTGCCCGCCAATGCAGGGTCAGCACCGAAACGTCTTAACAGCAATGGGATTGTCGCACCAGCAATGGCCGCGACAACCAGATTAAAAAAGATAGCAATCGCGATAATAACCCCAAGTTGCGCATTATTAAACCACAGAAAAGCTAAAACTCCGATGATTGACGCCCATAAAAGACCGTTCAACGCACCAATTAAAAATTCCTTGTGAAGCAATCGCATTGCATTGGATTTTGAAACTTGCCCGACTGCCATACCGCGTATGACCAAAGTAAGCGTTTGACTACCCGCAATACCTCCCATGCTGGCGACAATAGGCATTAGAACCGCCAATGCGACAATTTGTTCAATGGTGGCACTAAATAATGCGATGACCCAGGAGGCTAATAACGCGGTGAGTAAATTGACCCCCAACCAAACGGACCGCCGGCGCGTACTCCGCACCACCGGAGAAAATATGTCATCCTCTTCGTCAAGACCGGCGTGGCTCAGGAAGGTATGCTCTGCTTCGTCAACAATGATATCAACAACGTTATCGATCGTGATTCGACCTAACAATATTTCGTTTTCATCAATCACAGGAGCGGATATCAAATTACGTTTTTTAAATAAATTGGCAACCTCACGCGATGGAGTATCGGCTGTGATGGCTTTGATATCAGAGATATAAACTTCCCCAACGGTCAACTCAGGATCACTCGTCAGCAAGATCGACACGGGTAAAGAACCTAACAGTTTATCCTGTCGATTGACGACAAACAAAGTATCAGTACTATCTGGTAATTCACTTTTGAAGCGCAGGTAGCGCAGAACCACGTCTAGACTAACATCAGGGCGGATGGTTACACTGTCGATGCTCATTAAGCCGCCAGCAGTATCATCAGGGTATTTTAATATCGACTCCAGCCGGTGACGATCCTGGACATCCATTACATGTAGCAGCTGAGTGATTACATTTTCCGGCAAATCTGGCAAGATGTCAGCCAGGTCATCCGTTTCAAGATTCTCAGTAGCAGCGACCAGATTCTCTTCACTGGTATGCTTTATTAAGCCACTTCGTACTTCGTCGTTAACATAGGTTAAAACATCTCCGGCAAATTCCGGATCAACAAAGTGCCAGGCGGCTTTGCGTTCCTGCGGTGGTAACGACTGTAGAACATGCGCTATTTCCGCGGGATGAAGCTCGTTCAGCAGACTTTCGGCTGCATCCATATCTCCGGTAATCAGGCAATGGCTGATTTCGTCGAGTATTTTTTCTGTGTTGTATTCAGTGTTTGGCATGGCAATTCAACTTATTCCGCTTCACCAAATTTATGATTAATCAGCTCCAGCAGTGCTTGCATGGCGCTTTCTGCATCATCACCCCGTGCTATAACTTCGAGTTCAGTACCTTTGCTTGCAGCAAGCAACATCACACCCATAATACTTTTACCATTCACACAGCGTTCGCCGCGCCTTATTTCTATATCCGCTTCGAATTGTAATGCTAATGTTACGAACTTGGCAGCGGCTCTCGCATGCAGCCCAAGCTTGTTTATGATAATAATAGTCGTTGAAACCACGGTATAACTCCGGTTAAATTTATTTTATCCCTAAAAATTACTAACATCAGGCCTTATGCTTCGCTAAAATAGCGTCAGCTATTCCAGATTAATAGTAACATTTTTTCTTTGCGGTATCAGGGAGTATCGGGGCGAAGGTTTTTTTCAGGAAACTGTGAATATTTGTTAAGCCAGCCGCTAATTATAGAATAGGACGATAAACTATTATCCTAAAATTATCAGTTGGACGACGTGTAGAGTGCGTTTTTTATTGTGATTGGCTAGGCGCGATGAGGCGCAATAGCGAGCTATTGTAACGATTCGCAACGACGCCAATCGCGATAAAAAGCGTGCTATGCACGTTGTAGCGTACTCACCTATCGGGTGAACACAGGAAATACACGACAATTCAATAATACCAAAGGCTTAACCGTATTTCGAAGCGGTCAACTGATGAATTTAGGATTATGCAACAATTCAAACAAAACCTGGAAAAACTGCCTTCGGTTGATCACATTCAATCACTGACGTTGTATGACGAAGAACAATCGCTACCAGTGACAACCATTGAAAACAAACCGGGGAAATCAGCATCAGTAAAAATATATCACTATCTTGATAGTCAGTTTGGTGCGATATCGGTGGCGGCGGCTGAAAAAGGTTTAGCGCTATACGCCGAGTATGTGCAGGAGGCAAAAGAACAAGTCGGAAGTCATCCAAATATCGATTTATTGTTTGATATTATTACGCGTGATAGATGCTTAACGGTGAAAACACTAAAAACCGATTAATCTATTTTTTTACAATCCATGATGCCTTCACGGCCGCCGCTGTGGGCCTTTTCGGTAAGCTCATCCAGATCAAGTTTGGGATAATTAAAAACCCGAATTAACATGGGCAAATTAATACCGGAAACGATTCGAACATCATTTTCTGCAGCCAGTGAGCAGGAAATATTACCAGGGGTAGAGCCGTAAATATCAGTCAGAATAAGCACTCCATCACCTTCGTTGAGCTCATCGACTTTTTGCTGAGCAATGTCAATCATTTTATCAGGGTCACAATTAGCATGAACTGGCAAAATGTCAGCCGTTAATGGGCAAAAACCCAGGGTATTCACCGCTGCGTCCAATAGAGAATTACCAATTCTATCATGGCTAATGATTAAAACATTGACCGTCATTTCAACTCACGATGGCGCACAATAATGTCGTAGCTTTTGTTTAAATGCTCAGCAAGCCGCTCTACCATATAGACTGAACGATGCATTCCGCCGGTACAACCAATCGCAATCGTTAAATACGTCCTATCAGCAGATTGGATTTCGGGTATCCATTTTTCCAGGAAGCTCGTTAAGTCATTAAGCATTTCATTTACGAGACTTTGACGCTCAAGGTATTCGATCACGGGTTTTTCTTTGCCGGTAAAACCTCTTAACTGAGGCTCCCAATAAGGGTTGGGCAAACAACGAACATCAAACACATAATCTGCGTCTAATGTAACACCATTTTTAAAACCGAACGACTGCAGCGTAATTGACAAAGAGTTTTCATTGTTGACGTTGATGCGATCTTTAACAATATCTCTCAGCTGGTGCAAATTGGTGTGACTGGTTTCCAGGTAGAGATCTGCTTCCCGAGAAATCGGATCTAATAACTGCCGCTCTTTTTTGATGGCTTCTGCGAGGGACGTGTTGTCCTCTTGGGTCAATGGATGTTTACGCCGTGTTTCACTAAAACGCTTGATAAGAATGGTATCATCCGCATTCAAAAATATCACTTCACAAGGAATTTCTGCGGTGCGTAAACCTGCCAATATTGAGGGAAATCGATTCAAATCCTGCGCCCGGTTTCGCGCATCGATTCCAACCGCGGCATTTTCATAAAACTTTTCTGGTGTACTTACCATTTGCGCCGCAAAATTGGATAACAAGCCAACAGGCAGGTTATCTATGCAAAAGAAGCCCATGTCTTCCAAAACATGTAAAACCGTACTTTTCCCCGAACCCGATAGACCACTAATAATAAAAAGTTTCAAGATTGCCTCATGGAGCTTCACATAAAGTTTTATCTAACTCTTGCGCCAATTCAACCGTCGCTCGCTGACCCCATGCATCCAGAGTTAATTGCCGGGCACAAGTTTCTATGACAACAGCTAGATTATTCACCTCAGGATCGAGCTGCCATACAGGAAAACGTCGATTCAGGATGGTTCTGTTTAATTTTTGCTCGTATGTAGGTGCTTGTTGAATTCTTATTTGGACATTCTCCCCCAGATGAATGATACCCGCAAGTGGATATTGCTGTAGCCGCCTGCTCAGACCAAACGTTTTATCAACATTAATCGGCCCAACATGCTTCACATGAACAAACGAGGCCAGCTCATCCAGCGCCCTGCCCATGACTTGTCCTGTTTGGCTATAATAGCAGTGGGTTAACTCATCGGAGACCCAGTGATGACCACGATCTAACATACTCAAGAGTAACTGGCTTTTCCCCGCACCAGATTTACCGGTGATTAGCAGCCCCTGATTTTCCACAACCAGAAAACCCGCCTGAAGAATCTCTGCCGGACCAATCAGATGAGCAAATTTATTGCCGAGATGCGTAATAACATCGGTATCAAGCAGGCGGGAACTGAGTACATTGATGGCGTTTTGCCGAGTAAGAATTTCTGGCACTTGAATATCACTGGCGCAAATTAATGTGCTGACTTGCTGCTTTTCGAGTTGCGCGAGTTGTTGCCATTGTGCATAGCGAGAAAGGTTGCAAAAATACCTGACTTCCTGCTCGCCAATAACCTGAATGAGATTGGAGCGAGCCGGATTATAATGTCCAATCAGATGGCTATCTGCATGAATATAATCGGGACGAGACGTCTCAACCCGCCACTGAAATTTATCACTTGCATGAAAATACGGGACAATAAGTTGAGCGACGTTAGCCACGTTTTGCTTACGGAGACTGTGTTAAGATAGCGTAAATTTGTTCGGGCTCACGGCTGTCGCGTAATGATTGCCGAAGATTATCCTGCCTGAACATTTCCGAAAAAAGTGCCAGCACCTGCAGATGCTCATCAGTTGATTCAGCGGGAACCATGAGCACACAAAGTAGATCAACCAGCTCACCATCCGGTGCATCATAATCAACCCCATTGCGTAATTGCAAAAATGCGGCAATGGTGTTGTCACCCGTTTTTAGTCGACCATGCGGGATAGCAACACCCTTGCCCAACCCGGTGCTGCCGAGTTTTTCTCTGGCGATCAAACTTTCAAATATTTCATTTTGATTCAGCGAGGGCATGTTAGTGCACATAAGCTCGCTAGCGAGCTCAAGTGCACGTTTTTTGCTCGCGGTTTCAACACCGCAAGCAATATGGTCAATGGATATGATTTCGGTTATACGCATTTAACGTTGGCTTTATTTCTTTTCTTTAACCTAGAATCCGCAGTTGAGCAGCCTGTAGTGTGCGTCATTTTGTGCTGAATTGCGTAATGAAATGCTGCCCAAATGGTTGTTCCCTTTGGGCAACATTTCATATAGCAAGGCAGTGCAAAGGGGCGTGCAATACAGGCTGCAGTGACTCATCCAAAAGGTGAACCGCAGTGCAGTTGATATATCCAATAAATTCATAATGTTATATAAACCTGTAAACGTTCAACTGCGGAATCTAGGTTCAACCAAACTAATAATGTAGCTCGGATAATTCATGAATTATCCGGGCAAGTCTTCGTCAATCTCTTGAGTCAGAGTATCATTTAAGTTATTTTTACCGCGGTGACTTTGGATCTTCTCTTTATGTTTTATAATCTGCCGATCCAGCTTGTCGGCCAGTGCGTCTATCGCAGCATACATGTCAGCATTATCAGCATGAGCAAATATTTTGTTACCCTTAACTTGAATTGTCGCTTCCGCCTTCTGAATTTGTTTTTCCACACTCAACACAACATGAACATCTGTAACTCGGTCAAAATGATTTCTGAGTTTACCAATTTTTTCATTGACGTAAGTGCGCATAGATTCGGTGACGTCAACATGATGTCCGGACAGATCAATTTGCATGAGGTACTCCTTATATAGATATAGTGTTAAGCTAGCCGTTTGCGCTCATTCGATGGTGGAATCGACATCGCATCACGGTATTTGGCCACGGTTCGTCTAGCGACATTGATACCCTGGTCAGAAAGAATCTTAGCGATTTTACTGTCACTCAAAGGCTTTTTCGCGCCTTCTGCGGCAATCAATTTCTTGATCAAAGCGCGTATCGCAGTGGATGAACATTCGCCGCCACTTGCTGTGCTAACATGGCTTGAAAAGAAATATTTTAGCTCAAAAATGCCTCTAGGGGTATGCATATATTTTTTATTGGTGATACGTGAAATAGTCGACTCATGCATACCCACTTCTTCGGCTACATCGTGCAATACCAGGGCTTTCATCGCCTCTTCGCCATGTTCCAGAAACGCTCTCTGGCGCTCCACGATGCACGTAGCCACTTTCATTAGTGTCTCATTGCGACTTTGCAAGCTCTTGATTAGCCAACGAGCTTCCTGTAACTGACCTTGCATGTAAGTATTGTCGGCACTCTTGTCGGCACGTTGAATCAAACCCGCATAAACGGAATTAATATTAAGCTTTGGGGTTGAATCCGCATTCAAGCTAACCATCCATACACCCTTTTCCTTACGCACATAAACGTCGGGAATGATGTACTCCGGTGTGCCAGTTGCTACGGCATTTCCCGGTCGGGGATTTAAGGTGTGTACGACCTTGATAACTTCACGCAGGTTGTCCTCGCTGATTTTCATCCGGCGAATCAACATATTGTATTCACGATTTGCCAACAGATTAAAATGATCTGCGAGTAAAATGCGAGCCTCTTCATGCCACGGGGTGGCAGCGGCGTCCAACTGCTCAAGCTGCAACAGCAGACTTTCGCGCAAATCTCTAGCAGCAACACCCGGCGGATCGAAGTTTTGCACACGATGCAATACGGCCTCAACTTCATCCAGCTCAACTTCGTAGGTTTTGCTCACTTCCTCAAGAATATCTTCTATCGACGTGACTAGATAGCCATCATCATCCACCGAGTCGATAATATTTGAGGCGATTTCCATATCCAGTTCACTAAACGGTGTAAGCCGCATTTGCCAAGTTAAGTGATCTCGCAGGTCTTCTTCTTCCACGCTCCTGTTTTCAAAATCACGCATGGCCTCTTCACTATTGTAGTTGGAGCTGGAGGTCATGGTAGGCGTGTAATCGTAGGTGTCTTCCCAGGAGGTGTCTACTGGCAGTTCATTGGGCATTTGCTCAGCTTGCATTTGCGCGGCAGAATCAGTTGATTCAGCATTAGAGCCCGACTCAGAATAGGCACTATCCGCGAACTCCTGCTCGCCATTTGCACTCCTCGGCTCATCGGCGGTGTTATGTTCGTCACCGCCTTCGTCCAGCATGGGATTACTTTCCAGCGCTTCCTGGATTTCTGTTTGTAGTTCAACAGTGGATAATTGCAGCAGCCTGATAGCCTGTTGCAATTGCGGGGTCATGGTTAAATGTTGCCCCAAGCGAAGCTGTAATGATTGCTTCATTGATTAAACTCTATTTCCTTGTGTCATTGTTAATTGTACGACTAAAATCATGATAAATATAGATTCTTTTTGTCACTAAAGTTGATCTATGGTCACCCGGAACAAACGCTTAGAGGCTATGCCTGTATATTCAGGCACTCTACATCACATGAAACTGATTGACCAGATAAACAGGACAGGCTCCTGGATTCAAACTTGGCCTTACAATTGCTAACCCGAACTTTAGCAAATAAACCACTCAGACAAAACGTTTATTTACATTCTGTTGACTCATATTTCACCAAGCTCAAGGGTGATCAAAGAGTAAATTTATCACCGAGATAGACTTTTCTGACGGTCGGGTTTTCCAGTATCGCTTGAGGGTCGCCCTCCGCTATGACTTCTCCGGCACTAATGATATAAGCCCGCTCACAGATACCTAGCGTTTCGCGCACATTATGATCAGTTATTAATACACCAATATTCCGCTGGCGCAAGTGCTCAATGATTAGCTGAATATCAATCACCGAAATGGGATCAACACCCGCAAAAGGCTCATCGAGTAATATGAATTGCGGCTCGGCGGCTAAAGCGCGGGCAATTTCTACCCGACGCTTTTCGCCGCCTGAAAGTGACATGCCGTAACTATTCCGAATGTGCGTAATATGCAGCTCAAGCAAAAGCTCTTCCAGACGTTCTAGTTTTTCCGTCTTGGTCAATTCAGGGCGAATCTCCAATACCGCCATGATATTATCCGCTACTGAGAGCTTACGAAAGACTGAGGATTCTTGCGGTAAATAACCGATTCCGAGTTTAGCGCGAGCATGTAACGGCAATCCGGTTAGCTCTTGACCATTCAGAAAAATCTTGCCGCTATCACTAGCGATCAATCCAACGATCATATAAAAACTGGTGGTCTTACCCGCGCCGTTAGGGCCTAGCAAGCCAACAATTTCACCGGCATTAACCTGCAAGGAAACATCTTTTACGACCTGTCGGGACTTAAAGCTTTTGGCTAAATTTTCTACGCGCAGACTGTCAGTCATAAAGAATTTTTCAACGTTTAATGCTATCAAGCTGGATGGTGGCCTGCACTCTGCCAGTTTGTTCGTTACCTTGCGCTTTCATTACATTGTTTTCTATATCGTAAAAAATAGTATCACCGGTAAACGTGTTTTCTCCTTGTTTGAGTTGTACGTCATCAAACAATGTGAGCGAATTATTGACCGCATCATAATCAATTTTTTTCGCCTGCGCAGTAACCGGCGGCAAGTTTTTTTCAGTATAAATCTGGGTAAATGTCGCAGGCTTGCCAACAGCAATAATTTTCTGCAGATTTTTTTTACTGGTAAACACTGAAATCTTATCTGCATCAATGGCAAGATTGGCTTGAGTGAGTTTCACATTGCCACTGTAACTACTGGTTCCTGTTTTTTCATCAAGCTCGACGGTATCGGCCACGATATGAATCGGCGCGCTGTTTTCTGCCGCAATCAAACTGCTTGATAAGATTAATAATATGATCGACAGGAATTTTCTATTGAACCTCATATTTCGCACTTACCGCAGACAACAGTTTGACTTTATTGTTTTCGAAATCAATTCGCATACCCTTCGCACTAACCGTTCCGTTAGGAAATATTATATCAACTAGCTTATCGCTGCTAGCGATCTTATCTGCCAATGAAACCACCAGCTCCTCGGTTCTAATCTGTATTTCTGTATGGTTTATGTTAACTTGATTGATTTGTACAGCACCGTCAAGTGTTATTTGCTGTGCATCATTTATTTGCCCTTTATCAGCAATGGTTGTCCATATTTGTTGCTGCGGACTACGAAAGGTTATTTCGGGTTCATCTACACTTGTCAAGTTATCAGGGAAATGTGTCAATTCAACGCCACTAAACCAAAGTTGTGCCATGCCCAGAGTATTGGAAGTAATGATGGTGTAGTTTTTCATGTAGTAATCCACGTCATTGGCTGGCAATGTATCCGCCGTGCCAAGGCCACGATTTTCAGGGGTTTTAAGCACGATCATCGTCATTGAGGCAAGGGTGAAAAACAGAATTACAGGCAAGTGTTTATGGATGAATTGTCGCATGGCCTCGGTTGCTGTATCAGTTGCTTTATTTGGGCTTACTGCAGATATTTATTGAGCGTTTGCTGTAAAACACCTTTGCCTTCCATGATCAATTCGCACACATCACGGCCCGCACCAGAACCTCCACAACTGGGTGTTTGCCAATGCGCATGCTGCTTTACCAGTGGGTGAGCGTCCTGTGTTGCAATCGCAAGGCCCACATGAATCATTACCGGCAAATCAACGACATCATCACCTACATAGGCAACTTGCTCAGCTGATAACTTAAGCTTTTCCAATAACTCTTTAAACGCAGGATACTTGTTGCGGCGCCCCTGGTAAACATAGTTCACCCCCAGCTCTTTCATCCGATGAGCAACGATATTTGATGAACGGCCAGTGATAATCGCGATTCTAACGCCGTTATCCTGCAGCATTTTCATGCCATGGCCATCGCGCGAATGAAAAGCCTTGATTTCCTCACCGGAATCAGTCACGTAAAGCCTACCATCGGTTAAAACACCATCTACATCAAAAATAACCAGCTCAATGTTTGCCGCTTTATTTAATATATCTTGCATGCTTTTTTACAGTCCTGCTCTTAACAAATCGTGCATATTGATAGCGCCTACCAGTTGCTTATCCTCATCCACCACCGGAAAGGCATTAAATTTTTTGTCTTTCATGATTTCCAGCGCCTGTGCCGCCAACATTGCCGGACTAATTGTCATACAGTTCTTCACCATAACATCGGTTATTAGTAAATTACGAAAATCATTGGGTGTATCTAGCAACCTGCGCAAATCACCATCTGTAAAAACACCCAGAACTCGATGCTGATCATCCGCAATCACCACAAAACCCAATCCCTTTTGGGTAATTTTCATCAGCGCTTCACGTACTGTTTTATCGGCTTCGGTCACGGGGATCTCGTCACCCACATGCATAATGTCACCGACCTGCAGCAATAAACGACGGCCGAGAGAACCTCCGGGATGAGAGTGCGCAAAATTTTCTGAAGTAAAACCACGCGCTTCTAATAACGCCACCGCCAAAGCATCTCCCATCGCCAGGGTTGCAGTGGTACTTGCGGTTGGCGCCAGACCGAGCGGGCAAGCTTCTTTTTCCACACTAATATCAATGTGTACACTCGCTGATTTTGCCAAGCGGGATTGCGGGTTGCCCGTCATGGCGATAAGCGGGACTTTTAGACGCTTGATGAGTGGCAGTATCGTGAGTATTTCATTGGTCTCACCGGAGTTTGACATAGCCAGTACTACATCTTTTTGCGTGATCATTCCCAAGTCGCCGTGACTTGCTTCACCAGGGTGGACGAAAAATGCGGGCGTTCCAGTACTGGCAAGAGTAGCTGCTATTTTACCGCCAATATGACCCGATTTACCCATGCCGGTAACGACCACACGGGCTTCACACTCGAGCATAATCTCACAAGCTCGCACAAAATTTTCATCAATGCGTGGCAATAGATTTACAATAGCCTCAGCTTCTGTGCTTAATACCGCCGCGGCTGATTTCTTTAGTGCATCAGCAGAGCTGTTTTGTTCGGTTTTTTTAGGATCAAAAGGCATTATCGACTCAAATATTCCTACGTTTCTACCGACTAATATAAACCCGGATATTTCATGAATTCACGAGATTATCGCAAAGAGATTTGATTTTACAGAAGATTATCTGATTGAGCGCCGTACCCGTGCGTACGGTCGATTGAAGATAATCTTCTGTAGAATCAAAGATCAAGTGAGAAATCGTGTAATTCATGAATTATCCGGGTTAGCAACCAATTTTCATCATTAACTCGTCATTGCATACAACAAGATCAGATAAACAACATACGAAAGAGTGAGACCAACACCGGCAACACGGGTTATTTTTCCCGGTTCGCCATTCCGCGCTCTCGCCATCAAAAACAGCGCAATTGTCAAAACCGTCATAATGGCAAAATCACGCGTTAACACATTAATCTCAAACACGTCTGGATGTATCACCGCTGGTATTCCCAGCACACCGAGCAAGTTAAACATGTTGGAACCAATGATATTGCCGATCGCTAAATCGTGCTCGCCTTTTTTGGCGCTCGTGATCGTGGTGGCAAGTTCTGGCAAACTGGTACCTATCGCGACGACGGTAAGTCCAATAACCAAATCACTGATGCCGAATGCCTGGGCGATACTCACCGCCCCCCAGACAACCAATCTTGCGCCAATAAGCAAAACCACCAGTCCAATAAATAATTTTATCAGTGCTTTGCCGATGGGAAGTTCTTGCGGCATTTCCTCCGCCATTTCATCGATGATAGGATCATGATCTTCTTTTTGGCTTAGCCTGCCAAGGCGTACCATCCAACCGATGAATGCCACTAACGCCAGCAGTAGAATAATGCCGTCAACAAATGACAAATGTAGATCAAAGAACAACACAAACACCAGCAGCATTATAATAAAAAGCACCGGCAGCTCACGTCGTAACAACTTCGAATGCACCACCAATGGTGGCGCTATCATTGCAGTTACGCCTAAAACCAAAGCAATATTTGTAATGTTAGAGCCAATGGAGTTACCAATGGCCAATCCCGTGTTACCCTCCCACGCGGCGACCCCAGCAACTAGCATTTCGGGTGCAGAAGTACCGAGACCAACGATAACGAGACCGATAATAAGTGCTGAAACTTTAAGTGTTCTGGCTAAACCTGCTGCTCCGCTGACAAATTGATCAGCACCCCAGATTAACATACCAAAACCGGCAATTATTGCTATTGTTTCCATCATGACAGCTTACACATCTTATTTGCTTGTAAAGAGGTTTAAAGAGATTTAATGGCTCAGGTAATGTAATAACAAACCACAAAAAATGACCACACCAAACCAATTATTGTTCAAGAACGCCTTAAAGCATTGCTGCTCAACACGATTTTTAATCAGGTATTGTTGATACACAAACAATCCCGCACCCAAAAAAAGGCTGCCATAGTACAAGTTGCTAAGCGAAAGATAAACACCTATCAATAGCAGCAGTGCTAAAGTACTGAGCTGCAGCAAGCCGATGATCAGTTTGTCTTTTTTCGCAAACAAGATTGCTGTGGATTTAACCCCGATTTTTAAATCATCTTTTTTGTCCACCATGGCGTACATAGTGTCATAAGCCGTTGTCCATAATATAGTCGCAATAAACAGTAACCAGGCCTGCAGCGGCACACTGCCCGTTTGTGCAGCAAATGCCATCGGGATCGACCAGGCGAAGGCCGTTCCGAGCACAATTTGTGGCAAATGCGTATAGCGTTTCATGAACGGATAAACTGTCGCCAACAGCGCGCCTACAAATGACAGTGCAATGGTTAACCAATTCATTAACAACACCAATAAAAACGCGACCAACGCCAAACCGGCAAAAAGCAGCAATGCTTCTTTTTCACTGACCCGCTTCTGCGCCAGCGGCCGCTGCTGGGTGCGCTGCACATGCGCATCAATATCACGGTCGGCATAGTCATTAATCACACAACCTGCCGAGCGCATTAAAAATACTCCCGCCGTAAAAACAAACAATACTAGCGGGTCAGGTAGGCCCTCAGCCGCGATGCATAACGCCCACCAGGTTGGCCAGAGCAACAACAAGGTGCCGATAGGTTTATCGACTCGCATGAGCAAGCCGTATTGCTGCAATCTTTCTCGAGGACTTAGCGTAAGTTGAGTTGTCATAACGTATCTAAAAATAGTTCGTTCACTAGCAGCGGCGCACCATGCAGAAAAAACAAGGATCGCCTGCCCCAAAGCGCACTGGTTTGAGTTGAACCTAACGTCGCTTCATTATACATATAATGAAGCGATTTAATCTGCGCGACTTGCAAAGCGCCTCGTGTTACGGATCGATTGGCGAATAAAACAGCGCCCAACGGCTGAGTACCTAATTGTGTTAATTGCGGTAACGCACCGCGCAGTGTTTTTAACGGAATAATGGTCCGCGCAAAAACCCAACGTTGCTCGTCGCAAGTCAGATGCACTTCACGGATAAATGTGATACTGCCGCGCGCCAAACCCAGCTGTGCGGCCTCACTGGGTAAAGGTCGTTGCCAGTATTCCCGCTGAACCCGCACCCTGAATTGTCCTGCGCAATGACAAATTAATTTTTTAGTAAGTGATTCATTATCTGTCAACCATGACTGCAGTCGCTTCGGTGCCTGACCAACAAAAAATGGCCTAGCCGGATGCCAACAAGCTTCTCTTGTGCAACTCGCACGACTACTGCGACTGATGCAACTCATGGACAACATTTTTTTAGACATTTCCGTATTGTATTTTTTGTTTTAACCAGCGATTGATAAGCGGCTCAATGCGATTCGGATAATTTTTACAGATTTCGGCCGCAATTTCTTCCACCTTGGGAATTAAATGCTTATCACGACTCAAGTCTGCCAGGCGCAAGTGTATCAAACCCGTTTGTCGGGTGCCTAGCAGCTCTCCCGGGCCACGCAGTTCCAGATCTTTTTCGGCGATTTCAAAACCGTCGTTAGAGCGCCGCATTATACCGAGTCTTTCTCTGCCATTTTGACTTAATTTGCCATGATAAAGTAAAACACAGCTGCTCTTGATCGAACCACGACCTACCCGACCTCTCAACTGATGTAGTTGAGACAAACCTAGCCGTTCGGCATTTTCAATAATCATTAAACTCGCATTGGGCACGTCAACCCCAACCTCAATTACCGTGGTAGCAACCAGCAGGCTTATTTCACCTTGTTTAAATGCCGCCATAATGCGAGATTTTTCGTCACTTTTCAAACGGCCATGCACCAAGCCAATGGCGATGTCAGGTAATAACTCGCGCAAATCACTCGCGGTCTTTTCTGCTGCCTGACAATTCAAGACTTCAGATTCTTCAATCAACGGACATACCCAATAAGCTTGCTTGCCGGCTTTACAGGCTTTATCAATACGCTCAATAACCTCAGACCGGCGATTATCAGCAATAACCACCGTATCAATCGCCTGCCTGCCTTTAGGTAACTCGTCGATAATCGATAAATCCAGATCCGCATACGCCGTCATAGCCAGTGTTCGAGGTATCGGTGTAGCTGTCATGACAACTTGGTGCGGCACAATATTTTGCAAACCTTTTTCCTTTAACGCCAATCGCTGATGCACACCAAAGCGATGCTGTTCGTCAATAATAATTAAGCCCAAACGATGATATTGCACTTCATCTTGAAATAAGGCATGCGTACCGACTAGTAACTGAGTCTCACCTGAAAATAAATTTTCCAACTCCTGTTTACGCAACTTACCTTTTAATTTCCCCGAGAGCCAACCTGTTTTAATACCCAAGGCTTGCGTCCACTCATCACAGTTTTGAAAATGTTGCTCTGCCAACATTTCAGTGGGCGCCATAAACGCCACTTGCCAACCGTTGTGGATCGCTTGCAATGCGGCGGCCATTGCGACAATTGTTTTTCCGCTGCCCACATCACCCTGCACTAGGCGCAGCATAGGATGCGGCTTGGCAACATCTGTTTGAATTTCTGCGATAACACGTTGTTGAGCCGCAGTCAGCTCGAAAGGCAGATTTTGCATAAACGCAGTAAGTAACTCGGGTGCTGCCGTTAGTACAGGCGCGGCGTATTGCTGAATGGACAGTCGTAATTTTCTTAAACTCAAGTGATGCGCTAATAATTCTTCCAGCGCTAAACGAGTTTGCGCTGGATGGGTGAAATTCAGTAAGGCAGAAACTTCATCCAGGTTTGAAGGCTGATGCAATTGCGGAATTGCCTCAGCCAGTGACGGCAATTGCCACTGATTAGAGATAAACTCGGGAAGTAAGTCGTCCAGTGACAGCAGGCCTGTACGAAAAAGATCAAGTGCTTGAGAAATAATTTTCCGCAACAGATTTTGCTGCACACCCTCGGTACTGGGATAAATGGGTGTTAAGTGTTGCTCAATTAAATTGTTATTACTGCTTGCAGGAAAAACATATTCGGGATGAACCATCTCAAACCCATTAACGCCGAAACGCACTTCGCCAAAGCACTGTATGCGTTTATCGACCGCAAAGTTTTGTTCCTGCATTTTGTTGAAATGAAACAACCGAATATTGATAGAACCGCTGCTATCCGTGATATTCACCAGTAATGTTCGCCTACGGCCGGTAGTTACATCAGCACTGACAATAGTGCCTTCAATGACGCCATAATCCCGCGGTCGAAGTGAGCGAATCGGACGAATACGAGTGCGATCTTGATAACGAAATGGCAGATGGAATAACAAATCAATTGGTGAATTTATACCCAGCGAATTAAGTTTTTCGCTGACTTTTGGCCCAACGCCCTTTAAATCGCCGAGAGTCACTGTTCGATTTTCGCTTTTTATTATCATATTTCACTGAAAAATAAGAAAAAAACTGCCTATACACAGCATTATATACGGAATTGGCCAACAGGTTTAATCCAGAATTAACAAAAAGGCCTTAGTCTGGCGGCATCAAAACACACTTAACAGCTGATTTTTCACGCATGGCTTGATAACATTGCCACTCGGGGAAAATAAAACAATATGAGTGAAAGAGACATGCACATACAACAAGATCCAATCATAAATAACTGGTATACCAATCTGACGGGGCAATTGTTCAAAGTCCGTTTAGTCTCTTACAGCACTGCCGGCGTGGGAAGTTTAGTCGTTGAATATATCGATGGAACCAAACAAATCATTTCCCGCGAGGAATGGAATTGCCTGAAACTGATGAAACACCGCGCAAATAAACAGAAAGAATCCAAAAAAACGGAAGAAATAGTTTACTAACTCACCATCGGAGTTCAAATTTTGGACTCCAAAACTATCCAAGTAACCAATTATCCTACAGCCCCACCGACATCCTAAAGAACCATAAGATAACTCCGATATTTACTTGAGAGATCAAATATTTATGGGGTTACTTCGCACCTGGATAAGTGACCCTTTCTCTATATTTTGATCATTTGAAAAACAAATAGTACTATCCCATTAGCAGAAAGGCGGTATGTCGCATACCGCATGATTATTTCCAAAGGCTCAAGTCAATAGAATATGCACGTTAACCCGTCAAAAAATACAACAGTATTTATATGCCTCATTTTTTCGACGACGATTTATCCCGCTTGTACGGTCACCAATACCAACAATAATAACAACAACAACAACAACAACAACAACAACACGGGTTCTCTTCGAGACCGCATCACCACTGCAAACAGTACACAAGGAACAATGATAGATTTAAATTTTGAAGCTGCTAATGAATGTCGGTTCATTGTGTATTGTGATTTAGCAAACGTTGGCTTACAAAGTATGGCAAGGAACTCATAAATGAGATCGGCCATTAGCAAGAAATTTGTCACGCATTTGGTCCAGGTTGTATTGTTGATTGCCGTGTTATTCCCACAAGTCGCCTATTCCGCCTGGTATGACGCCGACTGGACCAACCGCAAGCAAATTACTATTTCTGCAGGCATGACTCCTAACACCGATCAAACTAATTTTCCGGTGTTGATAACACTTACCAGTGATGCGCAACTTACAGCTGGTGCTTTGGCTAATGGTAATGATATTCTTTTTACCCAAGCCGATGGCACCACCAAACTCGATCATGAAATTGAAAAATATATATCAGCAACGGGTGAATTGGTAGTGTGGGTACGCGTTCCAACTTTGTCTAGTACAGTTGATACAACAATCTATCTATATTACGGTAATTCAGGGGCATCAAATCAAGAGAATTCAGCGAATGTTTGGAATAGTGATTATGTATCAGTCTGGCATATGAAAGAAGATCCATCGTTAGGTAATTGTGCCGCTGGCACGCGGCAAATATGCGACTCAACTCTTAATTCACACCATGGAAGTAGTTTGGGTGCTATGGACGCTGCGGATCAAATAGCCGGAAAAATTGGTGGCGCAATTGATATGGACTCCGGTACGAGCGATCACATTAGCTATGATTGCCCTGGTTGTCCTAGTTATCCCTACACTATTTCGCTCTGGTTTAATGCACGCAACCTATCAGGCACTTTGTTTTCATACAATTTTGGTGTTCAAGCCAGTATTGCCTTTACCGGCGGCTATCTACATGTGAACCGCTCCGTAAATCTTGGAGCATTAATCGGACTCTTTAGTACAAATTCCTGGTATCGTCTGGATGTTGTATATCCTGATGCGTCTAATTCCAATGTAAAAGTTTATGTCAATGGCATAGACCAGACGATAGCCACCAACGACTGGTGGAATGCCTTTGGTAACTCTATGGGTAGGCGTAGCGGCGGTTCTGCTCTGCAATATGATGGGGCACTGGACGAAGTACGTATCGAAAGCATTGCTCGCTCTGCCGATTGGATACAGACCTCCTACAATAACCAAAATTCACCCGCCAGCTATCTTGTCTACGGTACTGAAGAGAGCTCTCCTGCGGCGACCATTACCATTTCAGGCACCGCCTATCTAAACGCCGGACCCCCTGCTACTGTAGCCGACGGCACTCAGGTTCGCTTACTGGTAAATGGGCTTAGTGTCGGCACTGGTGTCACCACCGCTGGCGCCTACTCCATACCAGCCACGATATCCGCTGGCGATGCGATTCTCATCTATGTCGATGACAATGCTGCCGGCAATGACGCGACGACAGTGACGGTATCCGATGGCAATGATCTCACCAATCTCGACATGTTTATTGATCAGGTTCTGGTGCAGCAGGATAACGCAGATACTGTAAGTAATTTGACAATGAGAAATGCCTTGGGTAACCCAGTGGCTTACTTAGACAGCGAAATACTTTACACCGTTGATACGTCAAACAACCTGACGGTTAATGGTGCCACGACAAAACTCGATGTCCCTGTCGGATATACTTATGCCCCTGGCGGCAACATCACTACACCGAACTTGAGCGTCAATGGTACAGTCAATTTCGGCAGCGGTAGCTATTTGCTGCAACTGACAAATACCGGCACACCGTTGACTGTAACAGGCACGTTCTCCGCCGGTAACTCCACGGTACAGTACACGGGATCAGGAAGTCCCACTAACATAGCCGTTACGACTTACAATAGTTTGCAACTCACACCCAGTAGTCCAACTACCTATTCACTAACAGGTAATCTCACCGGTGGCAATGCGCTGTCCAGCGGCAGCCTCATTATTGATACAAATGCCACGCTTGATGCTACTGCAGCGAGTAATTACAACTTAACTGCACAAAATATTACGATTAATGGTGCATATTTAGCTCGGGCATCAACTATTTCCTTACTAGAGAACTGGATCAATAACGGTACGTTTATGCCGGCTACCTCTACAGTCAGTTTAGATGGCCTCAATCATTCCTTAACGGGTAGCACAACATTTAACACACTTGTTAAAGTTGACGTAACTAATGATGCCACTGATTCAATTATTACTTTTGACAATACGGCCATACAGACAATCAACGGCACATTGACTTTGAACGGCTTAGATGCCGACGACCGCATCAATCTCGTCTCCGACAGCCCAGGAAATCAATGGTCACTTGTCTTGGGCGCTAGCGCTACAAAAGCCATTGATTTTGTGGATGTGCACGATTCCGACGCCTCCGTTTCAAATGCCTCTTTGATTCCTGTCAATCCAACCAATTCAGTCGATTCTGGCAACAACATTCAGTGGTTTCCGGGTGCAATCCTTGGGAATGTTTACACGAATGATGATGAAAGCGTACCTTTAGCATCGAAAACCATCAATTTATTAATCAACGGATCAAGCGTGAGTACTACAACAAGCAATGCTTCCGGTGTTTATTCGATTTCGGCCACGCCGGCTCCGGGCGACACCGTCCTGGTTTTTATCGATGATGAGCCGGAAGACGGCGTGACGGTCACGGTTTCTGACGGTAGTGCTCCACCAAATCTTAACATTTATCAAAATCATGTCGTGATCCGCCATGACAACGGCGGCGCCTTAACGAACGCGCATTTGGTTACTGCCACCAATGGCGACCCTGATATTCAGTACGCTTA
>CALZHW010000022.1:0-6051 GCA_945787125.1 uncultured Ectothiorhodospiraceae bacterium | reverse complement strand
TGATGGCAGCAATAATCTCACCATCACTGCCAATCATGAGCTTTATGTTCCTACTGGCCATAGCTATACCCCGGGGGCTAACGTTAATACGGCGCATGTGAAAATCGAAGGCACATTCATTGCCAGCACCTTTACTTACACGATCAATGGTGATTGGTACAACGTCAACGGCACATTCACGCACAATACCAGCACAGTTGATTTTACCGGCACGGGATCAATTGATGTGGGTCCGACTTGCTGGGGCCCGGGCAAAAAATTTCACAATATAAATGCCGCGGCAACAGGACAAACCACAACAGTGACCGGCGCTTGTATCGGGATCAGTAACGTTTTATCACTCGATACAGGGATCGTCGTGGGGAACGAAGTCTTACTTGATAAAGATATCGGGACGCCCTTATTGACCAATGGCGCAACCCTCAGTAATAGCCGGTTTAAGTATGATGGTGACGGCCCTGTGATTATAACACCGACAACATATCCCGACTTATGGGTCGCCGGAAATGCACTAACGAATAACTATACACTGGGCGGTAATATTGCCTGCAATACCCTGAGAGTCTATGGTAATGGTCTTGGCAATGAAACTGTTCTGAATACCGATGCAACCAACAACCATAGCATTACCTGTAATACTCTGATTATGGGACTCAACGGCACCCCTAATACTTACAGCACACTGAAACTCAATAATTCCAATGTCAACCTTAGTGGAAGTCTGAGCATCTTTGCTAGTGATGGCAGCGGGGTGAATGCCATCGATGCCGACACAGCGACAATCACTGTTTCCGGCAACTGGACGAACAACGACAGCTTTACGGCCGATACTTCGACTGTTATCTTCGATGGCAGCAACCAAGCCATCAACGGCTCGACGACGTTCTATAATCTCACTAAGAGTGTTGCTTCAGCTGATACCCTCACGTTCGATGCGGCCGGAACCCAGTCAATCGCTGCCGGCGGACATGTTAGCTTCAATGGCGCTGCTGACAACCTGCTACGGTTACGTTCTTCCAGCACACCCACTCAGTGGGGTTTCAATGTTGATGCAGGTGCCACCACAGATATCCATTATGTGGATGTGCAGGACTCCGATGCCTCAGCAGGCGCCACGGTCTCCGCCTATTTTTCACAACAACCGAGCGCCAACAATCTCAATTGGTCATTTGAAAACCTGCAACTGGTAAAACAAGTATGGATTGGTGCAGGCTCGCCAATCTGTTTAGCCAGCCGTCCAGCAAAGGCGGACTGCAATAGTGGTGCAACAACAACCGTCGTCCCCGTAGGAATCACGATCTATTTTCTGATTTATGTCAGCAATGTAAGCAATACAGTCGCGTCCAATGGCCGCATTACTGACCAACTGGATGACAGCAATTTTACCTATATCCCTAACACGCTGCAAAGCACCGCGACTGGTCTCGAACCAGCGGCCACAGCCTCCTCAATCGACATTTTTAATGCCACTACTGCTGCCCGCAGTGATGCCTTCGATGGTGACACCGGCAGCGATGAGTTCACCGGTATAAATACCAACGTATCGCCGGATAACCTCACCGCAGGGGGTAATGGCGGTGTTGGTTCCAATGATACGATCAATATCCCGGCCAATAAAACCTTTGCAATTCGTTTTCAAGCGACGAAAAACTAACCCGAGTCCATCAATGCTGAAAAGCTCAAGCTACCAAATGTAATACCGATAAAACCCTATATGATGAAGTGTTTATGGATAAGCTTTTTGTTGGAAATTTGTGATCTGGATTCAAATAAATAGAGTGAGCTCGATGTTTAAATGGATTGCCTGCTTATCGTCCATGATGAAATTTGCAATACGCGCAGTGATGACTGCTCTTGTATTGCTTATCTTGCCTGGCGTTTTATCTATAATATTACCAGGGCTTAAAGGTCATGTTGTTTTTGATATGCTTTCGATCAAAGCAGCACAGGCAGCTATTGCCTATGTGCAGCAAAATGGTTCGGTAACAAGCAATAGTGGTTCTCCGGTCACTTCGGTTAATGTGTCGATTACGAATGCGCCAACAGTAGGCAATACCATAATAGTCTCGGTGGCCACCGATTACAGTAGTGGCTCTATGCCAGGAACACCCTGTACTGATGATGTCGGCAATACTTATACCGTCGATGTGCAGCAACTACACGGCTCGCCACCGAATCGACCCTTTGTAATGATTTGTTCAGCAGAGATCGCTACCGGCCAAGTACCTGCAACGATTACCATTAGTCATCATGATGCCTATAACCGTGTCGTTCAGGTACATGAGTTCTCCGGGATAGCTAGCGCACCCGCAGGGGATAAAGCCAATAGCGCTGTTGGTTCCAGCACAAGCCCATCCAGCGGTGCAACAGCTACCACCACCCAAGCTGACGAACTGGTGGTTGGTGCTGTTTCGGTAGCGGGCCCAAGCTCAGATTCATTTACTGCCGATGGCAATTTCTCGGGCGGTCCCTTTCGGCTTAGTCAGGACTCCGGTAGTTATCCTAGAACCCTCAACACTGAATACAGGATCGTCAGCGCTACCGGGACCTATACCTATGCTCCAACACTAGGTACCAGTCGCCTTTGGGCAGATGCCATTGCCACTTATAAGGCTGCCGCCCCTAGCACCATTAATATATCGGGTAGTTGTAAGCAAAACGACCAAACGACTGATTGCACCGATGCCGGCGCGGGTGACACGATCAAAGTGGCGGTCAATGGTACCTTGCAAGGACAGACTCAGGCCACCGTAAGCGGTACCTGGAGTATTAGCAGCGTCACCGAGCCAACGTCGGGCGACGTGATCACTGTATTTATCGATGGCGCTGCCAGCGGTGCCAAAAAAGCGGTAGCCGTGACCAAATACGACGGTGCTGGAGACATCACGGGCGTCGCACTGATTGAAGAGCATCTGACCGTCGGCAGTGACGAAAATCAAACCATTAGTAACACTGATCTCAGTCAATATGACAACTCTGTCTCGAGTGATGCAGATGTCTTTTACGAGGTTGATGCGTCGAATGACCTGACGGTCGACACCCTCGGGGGACTGGGTAACGATGAACTCTATATCCAAGCCGGCAACACTTACCGCCCTGATTCCGCTAGCTCGGGCAACGTCACCACGCACAACTTAGAGAACAACGGTACCATCATCGCAGATGGCAACACCTTTAACCTCACCGGCACTTGGGATAACAATAATGTCTTTACGGCAGGAACCTCTACGGTTACTTTGTTCGCAAATACCAACAATTACTACTTCTACCCAGGCGCCTCAAGTTATTACAATGTTACGATTGATAGTAACGGTTATTTCTTCTACCTTGGGAATAATGTCACAATATCTAACACGTTTCTTTATAAAGACTCGGGAGGCGTTGGAACGTTATCGCTTGCCGCCCATACAGTAACCACCAAAGACTTTACCTGGCAAGCCGGTTTCTTATCAACAGGAGCTTATATTATTGACATATCCGGCAACTTCATCAATTCTGGTGGTGGGTATTTTGGTGGAGCAGGGCTTACCACCATTCGCTTCAACGGCGCGGGAGATTCAATATTCAATCCCGGAACACTGACTCACGGCAATGTCACCATCAACAAAGATAATCAAACCGATGCGGTTAGCGTATCGAGCAATCCGCTCAAAATGGCCGCTAGCACCTCCCTGGATATCACCAGCGGTATTTTAGACATTGCGGGCAATAATCTGGATATTGGGGCAAGTAGCGCGTTTTCTAATACCGGGACACTGCGTTTACAGGGCGGAGAAACAATCAGCAACCTGACAAACGACATAAACTCCGGCACAGTACTTTATAACGGAGCAGCAACCCCCTATACTGGCTTGGCTGTCGGCGATACATACTATCATCTTACCTTCAATGGCACTGGCACCTGGAACCTTGATGCCGCGCTGGATGTTGACGGTAACTTCGACATCACCAGTGGAACGGTTAATGCCAGTGGTTTCAATATTAATGTGGCAGGCAACTGGAACAAGCTGGGCACCTTTAGCCATGGTGGCGGGACGCAGACGGTAACACTGGACGGTACCGGCCAGGCCATTAACGGTTCGACAACTTTCTACAACCTCAGCAAAAGTGTTGTGGCTACTGATACACTCACATTTGATGCAACCGGTGCGCAATCAATCGCTACTGCTGGCAATGTTAGTTTTAGTGGGACGGCAGGTAACTTATTACTATTACGTTCCAGCAGTACACCCACTCAGTGGGGTTTCAACGTTGATGCGGGCGCCACCACTGACATTTACTATATTGATGTGCAGGATTCTAATGCCTCAGCAGGCGCGGCGGTCACCGCTTATTTTTCGCAACAACCGGGTGCCAACAATCTCAACTGGGTATTTGAAAACTTACAACTGGTAAAACAGGTTTGGAGCAGCGGTGGTTCTCCAGCGTGTTTAGCCAGCCGTCCGGCAAAAGCGGATTGCAATAGTAGCGCTATTACGACTGTCGTCCCGGTGGGAACCACGGTCTATTTTCTGATTTATGTCAACAACGTGACGGGTGCCAGCGCGCCTGATCTGCGTTTTACTGATCAACTGGATGACACGGGTTTTACTTACCTTGTCAATTCGCTTGAAAGCACCGCCAGTGGCAGCGAACCAGCAGACACGGCCTCCTCGACAACCATTTTTAATGCGACCACTACCGCCCGCAGCGACGCCTTCGACGGTGACACGGGCAGTGATGAGTTTACCGGTATTAATACCGGTCTATCGCCCGATAACCTCACCGCAGGCGGTGATGGCGGTGCAGGAAACAATGATACGATCAACATCCCGGCCAACAAAACCTTTGCAATTCGTTTCCAGGCGACGAAGAACTAGTCCGAGCGCATTGAGGTTGTTGGGTAAATTAACAATCTTTAAGCCTCGTTTGTCATTGATTCTAAAACACTCAAGCTATTAGAAATTACTCCGATAAAAATATATGTAATGAGGTGCTTATGGGCATACCTTTTGACGAAAGTTTGTTATCGGAGTTAAATAAATTGGATGGGTTCGGTGTTTAAAAGGGTTGTCCACATATCTTCCGTGGCTAAGTTTGCAACGCGTGTTGTAACAACTACCCTTGTGATGCTTATATTACCCGGTATATTGTCTATTCTACAGCCAGTGTTTAAAGGACATGTCGTCTTTGACATATTCGGTATCAAGGCAGCACAGGCCGCTACCGTTACTTATTACTGGAACAGAAGCAATGGCACTAGCGTTGCCACCGGCATCACCACCGACTGGAGCAGTTGCGGAGCAACTCCCAGTTCGGCCCGTATCACCCTGATGACCACCACCGGCTACAACTGTGCCGATGATGAAGTCAACCTGTCAGGTGCGGGTAATTTCTTTGAAATGTTCTACAACACCGCTTATGCCTCGGCTACCACGGTGACCGGGGTGACCTTCAAGGCGCAGATTGAAGCCAGTAATTATTCATCGAACACCTTTAAAGGCACTTTGTTCTATGTCACCAGCGGAGGCACCAAGACCGATTTGGGCTCGGTAAACTTCACCACCCCAGCCAAGGCTGTGCAAACCGTAAATCTGTCCACCATTAGCGGGGTGGTACCGGCCGGTGCCAAGCTGGGATTCCGTGCAGAGAACGTCAGCAATGTCACCCGTGTGCGTGTTGGTGGCACTGGCACCAGTGGTGCCTTCTTTGGCGAACTTGTCGTCACTGAGACGCTTGCCGCCACCACCACGCTGGGCGATGGCACCGACCCCGGCAATACGAGCCTCGCTCCAGGTGGCGCGGCGACTAATGCCGGTGCTTTTTCGTTCCAGACGAGCAGCGGCACCGATGTCATCACCGCGGCTACGGTGAACTTGGCGGCAGGCACCTCGGCGGGATTATCACTGGTGGAAATCACCAACGCGGCAGGTACGGTCTATGGTTCGGTTACCAACCCCGCCAGCGACACCTCGGCGATCACGCTCTCGACCAATACCCTGACCGCCACTACCACGCTCACTGAGTACCGCATCCGGGTGACGCCCAAAAGCCACACCAACATGCCGGCCC
>CALZHW010000021.1 GCA_945787125.1 uncultured Ectothiorhodospiraceae bacterium | reverse complement strand
CGAAAAATAGAAGACACCCCCCTTGAATAATTTTCAAGTTATTTGAGGGGGTTTTTACTTATCCATTAGATAATTTGATTAGAAACCAGGTTAAAACCGGCAGATAATTTGGGTATTCTCAATATTTATACAACATTAATTTGCGCGAGTATGAAAAACGACAAGAATTAGTACGTATTAAAGAAGAAAATGCAAAAGTTCTGGTGGAAAAGAAAAATAAAAGAAAACAATACAATTATTGGATGTCTTTGGACCCTTATGAGTTTGAAGCAGAAATCGCCGAATTATTTAAATTGAATGGCTATATCGCTAATGTAACAAAAGGTAGTGGGGATGGTGGGGTGGACATCAAATTGGAAAAAGACGGAGAACTAGGAATAGTCCAGTGTAAAAGATATAAAAATAAGGTAGGGCCTGGTCCAATTAGAGATTTATATGGAACAATGACACATGGAAAATATAAATATGCATTTATAGTGTGTCCATCGGGTTTTACAAAAGGGGCGTTTGATTTCTGTAGGGGGAAAAATATTACTGTTATGGGATTAAAAAGAATATTAGAAATGGCTAACGTGGCTTTTAAAGGTTGGGGCGATTAACGAGATAGGGTGCGATAGCTTGTGCATCGCACCAAATATCATTTCTTTGCACAAAGCAGAGTAAATGATCGGGCCGATTTAGTTTCGCTATCCGCCCAACAGCGGCCACCTTTAGGGAGTAACCTCAAAGTCTACTAACGCGACAAACCTTTAGTTAAGCTTTATCTTACAAAAGGCTGCTACAGGGTGCTAGCGGTCATGCCTAAATTGGTTCTTTACCGAAGATTTTGGAAAAATATAATATTCGACGTTTTAAATTGAACGTCCGCTTTTTCTATTTGGCATGATAAATATAAGTATTTTCTAAAGGACTGCTTTGTGCCGGAAGGAGCTTTACTGTTTCCGAAATAAATCAAAATCTCATCGCTTTCGAATGAGTTTCTCTCTCAATATTTTCAAGTGAAGCTAGGTACTTGTCCACTTTGACATGTTTGCTTTGTTTGTAGCCAGGCAGTTGACGATGTTTATTTTTTCACCTTTGTGATAAATGTGCCTAAGAAAAGAGATTACATTGCTACGCATAGTCTATGTGTAACCCAGGCTTGACGGCAGCATCCCTGCTGCCAACACTCTCAATAAAGCTTTGCCGCAGGGAGCCACTACGAGCTCTGATTACGGGGAATGCATTTGAACTTCGATTGTTAAAGTTTATCAATGAATTTTTGCATTTCTTCTTTGGTGCCAATGGTTATACGTAGATATTCATTGATTCTTGGTTTTTTGAAGTGACGTACCAATACGCCTCGCTGTTTTAGTTGTTGATAAACAGACTCTGCATCGTTATGCGTGGGTTTGGCAAATAAAAAATTCGCCTGGGAGGGTAATACCTCAAATGACAATGTTGATAATTGTTCGCGAACCCATTCACGCGTCTCCATGATTTCACTACAGCAGTGCTCGAAATACGCTTGATCCTCGATAGCGGCTACCGCGCCACAAATCGCCAGGCTATCTAAGGGGTATGAATTGAACGAATCTTTTACTCGGTTCAAGCCTTCTATGAGTGCTGGGTTTCCCACAGCAAAGCCGACGCGTAAACCGGCGAGTGAGCGGGATTTGGAAAAAGTTTGCACAACGAGTAAATTCGGATATTTCGAAACTAACGGGATGCTGCTTTCCCCACCGAAATCGACGTACGCTTCATCAACGATCAGCACTTTGTCGGGGTACTTTATCAATATTTTTTCAATAACATTTCTTGCCAGGCCAATTCCCGTGGGTGCATTGGGGTTAGGGAAAATGATGCCTTCGGCGTTTTCTGGAATATTAGTAATATCTATTTCAAAACGCTCATTGAGTGGGAAGGTTATAGAATTAATATCAAATAAATTGCAATAAACAGGATAATAACTATAAGTGATATCTGGAAAAGTCACTGTCTTATCTTTGTAAAATGCCATGAAACTGAATGCTAAAACTTCGTCAGAGCCATTGCCGACAAAAACTTCATCTTGCTGCAGCCCATAGTGGGTCGCTAATGCATTTTTTAAAACACTGGCTTCAGGGTCAGGATAAAGGCGCAGGCTTGCAGAAAGTTTTTGCTGAATCTTTTGCAATGTAGACGCTGAGGGGGGGAAGGGGTTTTCATTGGTATTAAGTTTTATGTATTGTTGATCTTGTGGTTGTTCCCCAGGCACGTATGGGGATAATTTTTTACAGAGCGTGCTCCAATATTTATTCATTAATTCTTCTCTAGGACAATAACCAGACTCTGGCAATAAGGTAAAGATTGCCTCTATTTCTGCTTATTATACCTCAAGCTTTCACATTCAGTTAGAGGCTCGTCTCTCGACGTTGTTTATGGACTTATTGAAGAGTGCTGCAGGTGAATTGGGAAAAACCGAAAAGTGTTATGTTTGCAGGTCAAAATCAGTTAAAATCCGACCCTGGCGAAAGGATGACGCTACAATTTCTGCCTATCTTGACTACATTCTGGCTTTTGGCAGTAATATTCTGAATAATTAATTAAAAACCCGGATGTCGGCGCTGTATTGTTTCATTGTTTCAATACTGAGATATATCGGATCCCAAGCAACAAGTGCGGTAAATAATGGGTACATCGCGATGAAATTCATGGTTGCAAACCATGTAGTGCTAATCGTTAATGCAACTGTGAAAGCCAATAATAACAATATAGTGCCGAGGCAGCCGCGTAATACACGTTCAAACCCGCTAAATGCCACGTGATATGGTTGTGCCATGAGAATTCTCCTTTAGATGCTGACTGTGTAGTAAATATGTCGCCACAGGGCTCTAAAAACTTAAAAACTAATGTACTGAATGTACTGAAAAATTTAATGAGCCTATTTCTATTTTAATTCCTATTTCTATTTATTAAGCAATCGCTAGGCCGATTTCCGTATGGAGGCGCTACAAATTATACCGAGACTTATTTTAGGTATCACTTTTCTGCCTAAACGGAATATTTATTGTATATACGAAAGAACACAAAACCTATTGTAGAATCAACGATCAAACGAGACTTTAGAACGTGTATGAACTCGTAAAATTAGATCCTATTATTCATCAAAATATTACCCTCCACTAAATTGGACATTTAGTTTGTCGCGCAATTCCGTGTGGATGGGTGCTTCAAGTGTCGTATTTTTGACATAAAATCAACATTTTGTTAGAGTGCGCCGCTTTTTCTGCGGTTAAATATATAAGGAAAGAGAAATACATGATTTCCCTGTTTGTAAATCGGTTCGCCAGTACGAAAGACGATGTTTTATCGGGTCTCACGGTGGCAATTGCGTTAGTGCCGGAGGCTGTGGCGTTTGCTTTTGTTGCCGGAGTCAACCCGTTGGTTGGACTGTATGCGGCGTTCATGGTGGGGTTAATCACCGCAACAATTGGTGGCCGCCCAGGCATGATTTCAGGTGCTACTGGCGCGTTAGCCGTGGTTATGGTCGCCTTGGTGGCGGATCACGGGGTTGAATATTTATTTGCTGCTGTGGTGCTCATGGGCATTATCCAGATTTCCGCTGGGGTGTTTCGGCTCGGGAAATTTATTCGCATGGTGCCGCACTCTGTCATGTTGGGCTTTGTGAATGGTCTGGCTATTGTGATTTTTCTTGCGCAGTTGCAAAGTTTTCAAACCCCTGGCGAAGATGGCGTGATGGATTGGATGAGTGGCTTCACCCTATATTTGATGCTGGGTCTCATTGCCTTGACGATGATCATCATCCAGTTTCTACCTCGCTTAACACGCGCCATACCGTCATCGCTTGCGGCTATTATCGTGGTGACGGGTTTAGTTGTTGTATTTGGACTTGACACAAAAACTGTTGGGGAAGTGGCATCAATTGCAGGCGGTTTTCCTGAGTTCCATATTCCTGGAGTGCCACTGACGTGGGAAACCTTGTGGATAATTTTGCCGTATTCCATCGTATTTGCCGCAATTGGACTTATTGAGTCATTGTTAACAATGTCACTGATCGATGAGCTGACCGAAACTCGGGGCCGTGGTAACAAAGAATGTATTGGTCAGGGTGTGGCAAATACCGTCACAGGTTGCTTTGGTGGCATGGGTGGTTGTGCGATGATTGGTCAGAGTATGATTAATGTTAATTCTGGTGGTCGTGGGCGTTTATCCGGTATTTCGGCAGCGTTGTTTTTATTATTGTTTATCTTGGTTGCATCCCCATTGATTGAGATGATTCCTGTTGCTGCCCTTATTGGGGTGATGTTCATTGTGGTGATAGGGACCTTCGAATGGTCGAGTTTTCGTATTCTCGGTAAAATTCCTAAGTCGGATGCATTTGTACTTATTCTGGTGTCAGGCGTTACCGTCGCGACAGATTTAGCCGTCGCAGTCATTGTTGGTGTAATCGTATCTGCCTTGGTATTTGCCTGGCAGCACGCGAAAAATATTTATGTCGATTCTGAAATTGATGAAAAGGGCGCTAAACATTATTTCCTGAATGGCCCTTTATTTTTCAGCTCAGTCCATAATTTTTCAAACCTATTTACTCCACACGACGATCCTGATGAAGTGGTCATTGATTTTCGCCGTTCACGGGTTTATGACCACTCGGCGATTGAAGCAATTGATGCGTTAGCTGATCGCTACCTGGCGCTGGGTAAAAAACTGCATTTAAGACATCTCAGTCCAGAATGTTTGGAGTTGTTGGACAAAGCGGGCAATCTGGTCGAAGTAAACATCATGGAAGATCCGAAATATTTTATTGCCGACGATCGCCACGCTTAACGCCGGCAAAATCAGTTATTAAAGACTAAACCTGAATAGGGGCGAGATATATTTCGCCCCTATTTTTGCTTACTTTTTTTACTTGCTCTCCAGTTTCTGAAAATAATCTTTAGTGAGTTTAAAGACCACGGGTGATAGCAGCAGCAGGGCGATTAAATTCGGTAGCGCCATGAGTGCATTTAAGGTGTCTGCCATTAGCCAGATAAAATCAAGTTGCGCCATGGCGCCTATGGGCACAGCAAGTATCCACAGTACTCGAAAGCCAATTATTGAGCGCACACCGAATAGATACTCCACGCAGCGTTCACCGTAATAACTCCACCCCAGGATGGTAGTAAACGCAAATACACTGAGCGCGATGGCAACAACATAATTGCCGCCGGGTAATGATGAGGCAAATGCCAGTGAAGAAAGTGCTGCGCCGGTTTCGCCACTGGTCCATGCACCTGAAATGACGATAACCAACCCGGTGATTGAACAAAGAATCAGTGTGTCGATAAATGTGCCCAACATGGCAACTAAACCTTGTTTGACCGGGCTATTTGTTTTCGCCGCCGCATGGGCGATTGGTGCACTACCTAACCCTGCTTCGTTGGAAAATATTCCACGTGCAACACCAAATTGAATCGCTGCCCATACTGCCGCACCGGCAAATCCACCTTGCGCGGCGACCGGGGTAAAAGCGCTTTCGATAATTTGTAATATTGCACCAGGCAAGGCCGGCAGATTCAATAAGATAAAGATCACGCCAGCGATGATATAAGCGATCGCCATCACCGGTACTAGTTTAGCTGCAATACTTGATATACGTTTTATACCACCGATTAACACCGCACCCACTAATACCATTAAGACTAAGCCAGTTAACCAAATCGGAATGTTGAAATTGCTGTGTAAGACTGCGGCCACTGAATTAGCCTGCACGGTATTGCCAATACCAAAACCGGCAATAGCACCGAAAATAGCGAATACTGTGCCGAGCCACGTCCATTTACTGGAAAGGCCGTTTTTTATGTAGTACATCGGGCCACCCACATGCATGCCGCGTTCGTCTGTTTCGCGGTAATGCACTGCGCAAACGGCTTCTGCATATTTTGTTGCCATGCCGACTAGCGCAGTACACCACATCCAGAACAATGCGCCTGGCCCGCCAATAAAAATCGCGGTGGCGACACCGGCGATGTTACCGGTTCCAATAGTTGCGGCCAATGAGGTCATTAATGCGTTAAAGGCTGAGATATCGCCTTCACCTTCCGCTGTTCGTCCTTGCCACAAGAGTTTGAAACCTGCGCCAATTTTTCTAATAGGGACAAATTTTAAACCGATTGTAAGGAATATGCCGGTGCCTAAAATGGCGACTAGCATTGGCGCACCCCAAACGATGCCGTTAACCGATTTGAAAAAATCCGTAATGAAATCCATATTGTTTACCTTATTGCCGTATATTTCGAGAATTGAATCTAACCCGGATAATTCATGAATTACACGATTTCTCGCTTGATCTTTGATTCTACAGAAGATTATCTTCAATCGACCGTACGCACGGGTATGGCGCTCAATCAGATAATCTTCTGTAAAATCAAATCTCTTTGCGATAATCTCGTGAATTCATGAAATATCCGGGGTAAATTTAAATCAATTCTGCGTTAATAGCAAAGTGGTTTATGGGAAAAGACTTAATATACATAATCGGAGTTTAACTATTCTCCATAACCAGCACCCGTAGTGGCAAAATGCCTTATCGAGAGCGTTGGCAGCATGGATGCTGCCGCCAAGCCTACAGGGACGTATTCACGGTGTCTCTCGATAAGGCATTGCCGCTACTGGTGCTAGAAGGTGGCGCGATGCAGCAGTTATTGAACGTCGATTGAGAGTATTAACTTACAAGCTTGTGTGTTATTTTCCAGCAATTGTTAATATTGGGGTTGCGTTTGAAATCTTCGGGTAGGGTTTTATTTGAAATGTTTTCTACGTTAAAACTCTCCATAACTAATGCTGACATTTTAAAACGTCGATAGTTATTGGAAAAAATTAATATGCCATTTTTATCCAGCAATTGCATGCAGTCTTGAATCAATGTCTCATGATTGTCTTGCACAGAAAAATGGGAATCCATACGTTTGGAGTTAGAAAAACTCGGTGGATCAAGAAAAATTAAATCAAAGGTCTGTTCACATTGTTTTATCCATTGTAAACAATCTGCTTGTTCAAATAAATAATTGTCATCGGTAAGCTGGTTGAGGGAAAAATTACGCTTCGCCCAGTTGAGGTAGGTTTTAGACATATCTACGGAAAGCGTGGAAGTTGCTCCGCCTTGAGCCGCGTAAACGCTGGCGGCGCCAGTGTAACAAAACAAATTAAGAAAAGATTTGTTATATGCAAGATCAGCAATCAATCGCCGAGTTTTGCGGTGATCAAGAAAAATGCCGGTATCCAGGTAGTTATTCAAACTGACGAGAAATTGCAGATTGCTTTCATGAATTATATGATAAGCGACATTTTGTTCTTGTTTTTCATATTGCGCCAGACCTTTTTGCTGTTTGCGTGTTTTCCAGTATATCTGGTTTTTTTCAACTGCAAACACATCTAGAATAGTACTTAAGGCATCATTCAAGCGTTTTTTACTGACCTTTTCCGGAATGTCTTTCGGTGCTTCATACTCTTGCACATTGATTAATATTTGCTCGCTTTGGTAAAGGTCAATGGCAATTGCATACTCAGGCATATCCGCATCATATACTCGATAACAATCTATGTTTTCTCGCTTAGCCCATTTGCGGAGGTGGCGCAGATTTTTCTGCAAACGGTTGCTAAACATTTGGCAGCCATTATCGCGTGCTTCAAGCGGGATATAGCGAAAGCCATCGCTGGCTTCAAAAAACCAGTTTGGTTCGATGTGAAAATGCAGCAATTTGCAGGCGAGGGCGCCATTATAGAGTGAGTTGCTCTTATAAGCGCGTAGCGGAATTGCTTTGCCGAGTGTCTCGCTATTCGTAAAAACAAAGGCATCCCAGTGCAGAAATTGGTTTTTAAACTGTTCACCCATCTGGGAATATAATTCCGACAGTTCTTCCGACTCCCCAATGCGCTCGCCATAGGGCGGGTTGACCACAATAATGCCGCGATCAGATGCCAGGCGAGGTGAGGCTTGATCTATTTCGCGTCTTTCAATATGGATATATTCATCCAGTTGAGCAGCCTGAATATTTTGCTTGCTGGAATAAATCGCATGTTTGTCATTATCGTAACCCGTGATCGATGGCATTTGCGAAAAATCTTGTTGTTCTTTTGCATTCGCCAGGATGGATTGCCACAGTGACGCATCAAATTTTTTCCAGCCGAGAAAACCGTAATAGGTTCGATTTAACCCCGGCGCTGTATTCGAGGCAATCAGTGCTGCTTCAATCAGTAAGGTTCCTGAGCCGCACATAGGGTCGACCAAGGCTTGTTTCTCTCGCGCACGTTCGGGCCATTTGCAACGCATTAAAATGGCGGCAGCAAGATTTTCTTTTAATGGGGCGCGTTCTCCACTGACCCGGTAGCCACGTTTATGCAGACTTTCGCCGGATAAATCCAGGTAAAGCGTTGCCTGGTTTCGATTGATATATAAGCTGAATTGTAATTCGGGTTGCTGTGTTTCTACATTGGGACGCTGATCTTGCTGCTGACGAAAATAATCAACAATAGCGTCCTTTGTTCGCAGTGCGGCGAATTTGCTGTGAGTAATATTGCTGCCATTGAGCTTGCAATCCACCGCAAATGATTGAGTGACATCGATGACATCTGACCATGGAAAGTCAACCAGTTCATTGTAAAGCTGGGTTTCGTCTTCGGCGTCAAAAGCTTTGAGGCTCAATAAAACCCGTGCGGCGATTCTTGACCAAAGGCAGATTTGCAGACTTTGCTTTAACGTTGCTGTGCAGGACACGCCACCCATTTTGATTTGTACATCATCGAGTTCCAGGGCGGTTAGTTCATTGTTGATCAGATCTTCCTGACCTTTGGCGCAGCTGATAAATAATGGGAAACTAGTATCTGGCATCCGCTGTCAGGCTGACGCTGAAAAGCGGGTTGGCAGTACAGTTTTCAGTTTGTTATGTGCTTCACGCAACACTTTTTCAGTCGTTTCCCAGTCTATGCAGGCATCAGTAACCGATACGCCATATTTCAACTGGCTTAGATCAGTCGGTATTGCCTGGTTGCCCCAGCCAATATTACTTTCCAGCATCAATGAGACAATGGATTTATTGCCTTCGAGTATTTGATTTACACAGTTTTCAACCACAAGTGCTTGTAGCTCAGGTTTTTTCTGTGAGTTTCCATGGCTGCAATCGATCGAAATGCTGGGTGCCAGATTGCCTTTTTTCAACTCTTCTTCGCAAAGCTTTACCCCAACCGAATCATAATTTGTTTTACCGCCACCGCCGCGCAATACGACATGCCCATGTTGATTGCCCTTGGTGCGAAAGACTGCGCAAGCACCATCCTGATTTATGCCCAAAAAGTGATGTGGACTGGATGCAGAATGCAGTGCATTGATCGCAACTTCCAAACTACCGTCAGTGCCATTCTTGAAACCGATCGGGGTTGATAAGCCTGAGGCCATTTCACGATGGGTTTGTGATTCGGTAGTTCTGGCGCCAATGGCGGTCCAGCTGATGAGATCGGCAATATATTGTGGTGTTATTGGGTCCAAGGCTTCAGTCGCGGTGGGTAAGCCGAGTTTTGCAATGTCTAAGAGTAATTTTCGTGCTGTAAAAAGACCTGTTTTTATGTCAAAAGAATCGTCCATTTTAGGGTCATTGATGAGCCCTTTCCAGCCCACCGTGGTGCGTGGTTTCTCAAAATAGACGCGCATGACGATGTAGATCGTGTCTTGAATTTCATCAGACAGTTTTTTAAGACGATGGGCGTAATCCATTGCTGCAACCGGGTCATGGATTGAACAAGGGCCAATGACCACAAATAACCTGTGATCTTTATGATCGAGGATATTGCGTATTGTTTCGCGACCACTAAGCACAAATTGCTCAATTTCTTCCGTCAGCGGAAGGCGAGTTTTTATTTCACTTGGCGTCGGTAATAGCTCTTGAGATATTACGTTAAGATTAGTAATAGGGTATTCGGTCATTGGAAATGCGGATCCAGGCTGGTTTGAACAAATAATAAGCGACTGTGTTAGCGGCAGGGTTCAATTATACGCGAAAATTCAAGGCATGGGGGGAAAAGGAATATAAAGTCATTAAAAAGCGAGCGAAAAATGTAAGTACTTCTTATTCTGTGTGGAGCCCCCTCCACTAAGCTTCTTATATTTCTTTGTACCGCCTTGCTCCACATTTCTGAAGCACTAAATGTTTCGCTCGCTTGAGAACTGATTATGATTTTATTTTATAATGATGCTTGGCCACTTACCACCAGACTGGCCAACAGCGCGTGAAGCATGTCCTTTTGTGTGGATATGTATAACCATTTCGCGATAGGTATCTCCATCAACTTGCCACTCTCTTGCTGCACGTATCACGCAGTCTGAAAATATTTCACCACATTGTTGTTCAGCGTCGAGAGGTGCAGAAAGGGCTTTTTCAAACGCCTTTTTAATGGGAGTCAATTGTTTTTCTTCGAGTTTTAATGGGCCAAGCCATTGTGCAGAATTTAGGTTGACACTTGCAGCAGATGCTTGCGCGATGATAAAGAGTGATACTACTGATGCCATAACAACGGCAATTGATTTGATTTTCACGTTTAGCCTCCCTCAAGGTTTATTCGTAATGTTCGCTGGATCAATTCGGTTTTGTTCATCGATCTGTTTGGCGAATGATGCATATTCCACATCACTATTGGCTTTTCGTCAACAGTTTTCCTTTAATTTCGTTAAAAAACATACGCATAAAACCATGTATTATTCAGGTGTATTTTCATTTTTCGGCTCGTTCAGGGCTTTCATTTGTTCATCGGTTAATTCAACAATATTCTTTGATTTACATTGTGGGCAGCTGAGTTTTGCAGGGGTTGCAATTATCCAGGCCATGAACCCCAAGGCGACAACAATCATTGGTAGCAAGACCACCGAACTGCACAGCATGATGAAAAAAATAATGAATGAATTGGCACTGTTAGTTTTAGCCGGACCTTCATATTGGCAATCGTTACAATGAATGTCGTTAATATTACGTATTTGATGCATTGTTTCCCCTATTGTGAAGCGTGTTACAAAACCTTAAACTGCGTTTTTTCTGTTCCTAAAAGAAAAAATACCAGCGTTATATATAATTGAATTCCTGTAGTATATCAACCTTGATTCACTATTTTCATGTAATTCCAACTTAGCTAGATATGTAATGAACGAACCTATGAGCCCAGATGAAACAAACCCAGAAATAGAAATTAGCAAAAGTCAAAGAAAGCGGGAGGCCGATGCACTGCAAGTATTGGGTGAGCGTTTGTTGACCTTGACTAACAAACAATTGAAAGAAGTTGATTTGCCAGAAGTTCTGGCTGACGCTGTAATGCTCGCCAAATCAATAAAATCTCGTGGCGGCCTTAAGCGACAATTGCAATATATTGGCAAGCTCATGAGAAACTATGATGCTGAGGCCATAGATGCGTATTTTCTTCAGCTTGATAACCAGGTACATGAAGCGAATAGCTTTTTTCATAAATTAGAAAAATGGCGCGATCGAATAATCGAAGAGGGTGATGATATCTTGGAGGATATCATGCAGGAATTCCCTGCTATTGATCTACAGCATTTACGTCAACTTGTGCGAAATGCGAAAAATATCAAAAATGAAAAAATGAGCATAAAAGCTAAGCGTGAATTGTTTCAATATTTAAAGCAATTGAAAAGTTAGTAGATAACCATTAGTTAGTAGACAACCAGGATACTCAGGATGAATAGCAAACCAGACGTAATTTATTTAAAAGATTATAAACCAGCAGAATATCTCATTGAATCTGTTGATTTACATTTTCTGATAAATGAAGAAGTTGTTACAGTTACCTCACACATAAAATTTGAACGTAACAAAAATGCTCAAACCAATACACATTCTTTGTCTCTGAATGGCCAGGAATTAAAACTCGTGCAGTTGCTAATGGATGGTAAGGCACTGGCTGAGAATACATACGATTTAACAGAAGACTCGCTTGAAATCCCTAAGGTGCCTGATGTCTTCAGCCTGACAATAGTGACAGAAATCAAACCACAAGAAAACTCTGCACTTGAAGGTCTTTATAAATCCGGTGGTATGTATTGCACACAATGTGAAGCAGAAGGTTTTCGTCGTATCACTTATTTCCCTGATCGTCCTGATGTGATGACAGTCTTTACGACAACGATTGACGCAGACAAAAAACATTATCCAGTGTTGTTATCAAACGGCAATCGTGTGGCGAGTGGCGAGGAGGATAATGGCCGACATTGGGTCAAATGGCACGACCCATTTCCCAAACCCAGTTATTTATTTGCATTAGTGGCGGGTGATTTATACTGTCAACAAGATACATTTACCACGCAATCAGGTAATGAAGTAATATTACAGATTTATGTAGAAGCTGCGAATAAAACCAAGTGTGATCACGCATTAGATTCGCTAAAAAAGTCCATGCGTTGGGATGAAGAAGTTTACGGTCGAGAATACGATCTGAATATTTTTATGATTGTCGCTGTCAACGACTTCAACATGGGTGCTATGGAAAATAAAGGCTTAAATATTTTCAATTCCGCCTGTGTATTAGCTAACCCGGAAACCGCTACTGATTCTGACTATGACACGATTGAAAGCATCATAGGACACGAATATTTCCATAACTGGAGCGGCAACAGAGTGACATGCCGGGATTGGTTTCAACTGAGTTTGAAAGAAGGCTTTACCGTATTTCGTGATCAGGAATTTTCTTCGGATATGGGTTCGCGTTCGGTAAAGCGTATAAGTGATGTCAATGTATTACGTTCTGCGCAGTTCCCGCAGGATGCAGGCCCAATGGCTCACCCCATTCGGCCAGAATCGTTTATTGATATATCTAATTTTTATACGGTTACGGTGTACAACAAGGGTGCAGAAATTGTGCGCATGATGCACCATATCCTGGGTGTTGAGAAATTTCGTCAAGGCACTGATCTGTATTTTTCGCGGCATGATGGCCAAGCGGTCACCACTGAAGACTTTGTAATTGCGATGGAAGATGCCACGGGTGTGGACTTGTCACAGTTCAGACTTTGGTACAGTCAAGCCGGTACGCCGGAGTTACATATTCGCTCTAAACACGATGCAGAAAAAAATACCATGAGTGTGAGAATCACTCAAAGTTGTCCAGCAACCCCAGGACAGGAGATTAAAAAACCCTTTCATATCCCACTGGCGATGGGCTTTATATCACCTGAAGGCGATGAGTTGCCTTTGACGTTGGTCGGTGACAATGTGCCGGTTGCACCACAGGTTTTTGATATAAAAGAAACAGAAACTGAGTTAGTTTTCAATAATATTCCAGAGGGATCATTGCCATCACTCTTACGGGGTTTTTCAGCGCCCGTTAAAGTTTTTTATGACTACGAAAAATACGATTTAAGGTTTCTTGTATCACACGATACCGATGAATTTAATCGTTGGGAAGCAGGGCAAAGATTATGCAATATTGTGGTGAAAGAGCTGTTAGAAGACATGAAGGCACAGCACCCTTTAGGCATGTATGTGGGTATCACTGAAGCGTTTAGCAACGTATTACTCGATGAAACCGCGGATAAAATATTTCGTGCTCAGGCAACAACAGTGCCTAATGAAGTATTACTTGCGGAGGCGTATCAGCGCATCGACCCCGATGCGATACATAAAGCCAGAGAGTTTATTTGTCAGACTACGGCGAAGGCATTGGAGCTCACGTTGTTGGAGCTTTATCATGCCGAGCATTCGAACGAAGCTTATGAATTTAACTATAATGCGGTTGCGCGGCGGGCGTTAAAAAATCATTGCTTGTCCTATTTGATGCGACTTAATACGCCGGAAATTCGTCAATTGGCCATGCAGCAATATGAAACCAGCAACAATATGACGGATAAAATGGCAGCGTTAACCTGTTTTGCCAATACAGAATGTGATGAAAGGGATTATGTCTTGAAGGATTTTTATGAAAACTGGAAACACGATCCCTTAGTTGTCGATAAATGGCTGACAGTTCAAGCCCGTGCCAGAACAAAAGATACCTTCATACGTGCTCAATTGTTGGTGCAGCATGAAGCTTTCGATATTAAAAATCCCAATAAGGTTAGAGCTGTAATAGGCAGTGTCGCGTTCGGCAATCCGGTGGTTTTTAATCGCAAAGATGGTGAAGCTTATGAGTTTATCGCGCATTATGTCAAAAAACTTAACGACCTTAATCCACAAATGTCAGCAAGAATCGCTAACGCTTTTTCAAGTTGGAAGCGGCTTGATGAAGACCGACAGGACAAAATACATGTGGTGCTGAACGATATTTTAGCGAAAAATAATTTATCTAACGATGTTTTTGAGATTATCGATAAAACGTTGAAAAATTAACTCGCAATCGGAGTGCATGAGTCATCGTTCGCAGTGACAAATCTTGGCGGGAATGTTAGTCCTGCTACCGTTCTGTCATTGCGAGCTAAAATCACTAGGAGCCTGTAATTGGGCGAGTTCCTCCGTCAGGCGCTCCCGTTCAAGCTCAAGCATTTGTAAGCAATGATTAACTTCTTTGTTGGTTTTGGAAATATTGCTGGTGTGTTTGTCGATGATATCTTTTTCTTCGGCTTCCATTTTAACTTTGGCGAGAGCCTTTTTTAGCTCAAGTAGAAGATCGTCCTGATTACTCAATATATTTTGCAGTTCTTTGGTATCAGGGTTACTACTTTCACTCAGAATATTTTCATTCTCATTCTCATTCTCATTCTCATTCTCATTCTCATTCTCATTTTCATTCTCATTTTCATTTGCATCGCTTTCAAGGATAAGATAAGCCGTTTCCAACTGCTCCAGCTCTTGAACTAGCCTGTCTTTAGATTTTTGAATCTCTCTGAGTAATTCGTTGAGTTTTTCTTCATTCACTTTTTGCTGCTTGGTTAAAATGCGAAGTTTTTCTGCCTCCTTTGCTTCAAGTTCAAGATTTCTGATACCTTTCATTAACTCGTTGTAACTGGCTTCTAATGCCTTGTAGGTATACTCCATTTCAAGGTACATCTTTTCATAATCGGACATAACCTCTACACGCTTGGTAAGTGTGGTAATTCGTTCTTTGGCGACTTCTTCAATGTCCATCTCATCAAAATCAATGAAATCCTGTTCATCACTGTCAATCGCGAGTTTGATACTTTGGATGTCAGGTGGTGCAAGAATAGTTTTTATCTCTAGCCACCGGCTTAACATATTTTTTATACGCTTGTTAATATCTTGCCAGTAACCGGCATCAGGTTGGTGAGTTGTTGCAAAATCGCGCTCTATAATGAGCCAGTTTAGCCGTGCCGTTAAATTTCGGCGCATGTCTATGGCGCTGTCGTCACCGGCTAATGCATCCTGCTTAAGGCTTTTACCGAACTCTTGTGTTTGTTTAATGAGTCGTTGAAAGATTTTTCTGAGCAGTAGCTGTGGTGTTGTGTTGGCCTGATAAAAAGGTTGATATTTTTTTATGTAATAGAATTGGACAATAGCAACAACCAGTAGAATTACCGTTAGTTGGATTAGTCCGAGAAAAACTATAAAATTCAATTTGATCATGTTGTGAATTCCCTAAATGTCTTTCTTGGTGATTTTGCTATCTTCGCTATCCAATATGGAAGAAAGTTCGGCGGCAAGGTCTATCTCCGATAAATCATCTACGGCGTCTGATAAGCTATAATTATCGGTTTCGCTGTTTTCTGCGCTTTCTATATCGGAGGCAATTGCTTGACTCATTAGCTGACTTGCCGCAGATTCTTTTTCCTCATCAGTATCATTAGCCTCACTTTGCGGTGTTTCATTTTGCTCGTTTGAATTGGTGCTCGGCTCTGAATCGACAATAACTTCTTGCGGATCTAATTTTTCTTTCGACTTTTCTTGTTGTTTTTTGTAATAAAAGAAATAATAAGCGGCGCCTGAGGCCGCTAGTATCATATTTAACAAAACAAAGAATATAAGTGCTTCGGTGAGAGAATACCCCCCATCGTCGGCATCTATATTTTCAGGGTTTGTATGCTCGTCTGTATGTTCTGTATGTTCTGTATGTTCTGTATGTTCTGCGATTGGGCTGCTGCCATGTTGATTGTGATCTGCTTGCAGTGCATTGGTATCTGCAAGAGTTGCGGGAGCATGGTGTTCCTTAATGTGTGCTGCAAGTGAATTTTCACTCTTTTCGGCAATCATCTTTTCGACTTCTGTCTGTTTTTCTGCCTCTTGTGCATTCGTAGGCTGTGTAGTTGTTTGGTTTGTTTTATCGAATGGCTCTTTGGGTGAATATGATTTAACGGTAACATACAATGTTTTTTTGCGATCAAAGGTTTCATTGCTTAGCGTAACTTCTATTTTATAGACGCCTTCATTATCAAATGCGTAACTAATACCATAAATGCCATCATGCCGTTCGCTACCGATTTCTGACCCATCATCAAGCAGTTGATTGCTGAGCTCCGTGCCGGTGGGTGAGGTGACTTTGATCTGAAATGATGAGGTTTTCAATAAGGCTTTATTGTTGACTAGCTTACCATTTTCAGCTAAATACGCCCGTATATGTAGTGGTGTGCCCGGTTCCGCTATTTCTTTTGTGGCTTTGATATTTAAATTTAGATCAGACAGTATGTAGGCTTTGTTGCCACCTTCGGAAAATTTAATTAACCAGTATCCTGGTTTAGGTTTTTTGATGCTAATTAGATCGTATTTTTCGCTATTTTGCCATTGCACATTGTTGCTGTGTGATGCCTGTGAGATATCTGTGCCATTAGGGTTTTCTAGTGTGATTATGGAATCTGCATCGTATTTCGAGGCAACAACAGTTAGTTCATTAACATTATTATCCACCACAAAACTGTCTTCGGTCAGTGGTATTTCATCCGGTTTTTTGGTTCGTAAATAAATGTGATCTATGATCTGATGAATGTTTTTCGCATTTGTTAGTAACGCAAAGTGTCCATTTGTGTCTTCAGCGGTGAGTTTTAGTAAAGGAATGTAGGAGTCTTTGCTGAAAGTGATGCTATGCACTTTTATTTTTTTTTGGACAAATTTTGGGGTAAGGTCTTGCAATGTTTTTTCCAGTAATTTCACATTGCGCTCATTGCTTCCTAAATCCATTTTCCCATCTGATATCAAAATGATATGTTTTTCACGCCCAGTATTATTGCTTGTTTTTAAGGTATCGTATCCCAAAGACAGGGCATCATGAACATTGGTATATTTCCCTTTTGCTACTATTTTATCGATACTCTGCAAAATGATATTTTCATTCTTTTTAGAATCTAGTTTAAGCAGGGGGGTTACTGGGTAGGCGCGGCCATCAAAACTAATGACTGCTACTCGGTCATTACGTTGCAATAGCGAAACAAACATTTTCGCTGCTGCGATTCTCATGCGAAATGGATCATTGGTGTTAATGCTGCCTGAGGCATCCAGTAACAACACAACATCAATGTCATTTTCATCCGCAGCAAGTGGTGTGCAAATGGCACATGCGATCATTAACCATGCGACCATTAACCATGTGATTAGGTGAGCAAGCGGATTGTTGAGTGCTTTTTGTTGGTAGATCGTTGGAGTATTCATAGTGTGTGTCAATATTGCGTATTACCTTGGGAAATCAGTGTGATAAAGCGTGATTCAACCAATAAATCCAGTATTTTTCACGTACGCATTGGGCAGCTTGCTTCCTCGTTATTAAACTTTGCACTTATGGATGGTTTATCGACAAAGTTTCGTGAAAACTTAAATGCTGTGTTCGATAACAGGCCGATTTATCTTCCTGAAATTATCGAAAATGTACAAATTGAGTTATCATAGCGTCTTGGAAAATTCGGGAGGGCAACTGTGCCAATTACAACAGAATACGCAAAAGCGGTGCTTGCACGTGCCGATTGTCTCTATGATAACGCGGCAGTACAAAGTGCAATTGATACCATGGCAATAGCGATTAATAAGCAATTGCAGGATAAAAATCCATTAGTGATTTGTGTGCTTACTGGTGGAATTATTATCACTAGCGAACTGCTCAAGCGAATGGATTTCCCGTTGGAAGTCGATTATTTACACGCTACACGCTACGGTGATGAAATTGTCGGCAAAGACCTTAAGTGGCGCGCAAAGCCGGCAAAGTCTTTGCAGGATCGTACGGTATTGATTGTTGATGATATTCTCGACCGAGGCCATACATTGGCTCAAATAATTGACTATTGTGATCAGCAAGGCGCAAAAGAAACATTGTCCGCGGTGCTGGTACACAAAAACCATACGATGGAAAAAGGATTTGAAAAGGCAGATTTCACAGGCCTGGAAGTGCCTGACAGGTACGTATTTGGTTATGGAATGGATTACAAACAGTATTTACGTAACGCAACAGGCATTTATGCCGCGAGTGAAATAGATGAGTAAATTATTAGCAGTGATTGGTGGGACGGGTTTAACCACCCTGAAAAATTTAACTATAATTAAGCGTGAAGTCGTGCAAACACCGTATGGTGAACCCTCCGCACCATTAGCGCGTGGCGAGATTGACGGTAAAGGTATTTTATTTTTGCCGCGGCATGGTTATGGGCACACTATTCCACCCCATAAAATTAATTATCGGGCAAATATCTGGGCACTTAAAGAAGCTGGTGCAACCGATGTTATTGCCGTGGCAGCGGTGGGCGGTATTCGCAGTGACATGCAAGCCATGAAAATTGTGGTTCCCGACCAAATCGTTGATTATACTTATTCACGCATTAATACTTTCTTTGAAGAAGGATTAACGCAGGTCACACATATTGATTTTACCCACCCGTATTGTCAGTCATTGCGAGAAATTCTGATTAACAGTTGCCGTGCATTAGACGTAAGCGCAGCAACCCAGGCCACGTATGCCGCGACGCAAGGGCCAAGGCTGGAGTCTGCCGCTGAAATCAAAAAGCTGGAAAAAGATGGCTGTGATATTGTAGGAATGACGGGCATGCCGGAAGCAAGCTTAGCGAGAGAGTTGGAGCTTTGTTACAGTTGCCTGGGTGTTGTTGCTAACCTTGCTGCAGGTAAGTCCGATGAGATCTTGACAATGGATATGATTGAGCAAAACTTGAACTTGGCGATGGAGAATGTTCGCCAAATACTGGCACATTCCATTAAGAGCTTTCATCAATAATACTATTTGTCTAGTTTAGCTGGACGAGTCATCCTCGACATCTTCGATGGGTGGCTCGTAAGCTCGGATTCTTAAAATGGCACCGAACTTTGGGTGATCAAAGTAATAAATCTCATTCAGCCTGATACGCGATGAAATATGTAAATGATAGGCGGAACGGGGCGGTTTTTGCGGTATTAAAATGCCTGTTTCTAGTTCTAGGCTTTCAGCATGTTCCACTTCTTCGGCGTTAATCACCGGGGGCAAGTTAGTATCGCCATCTTCGGTTTTTGCCACGCCAACTATTGGCGTTACTGCTGCAGTTTCTTTGCTAGCTGCGCTGTTTAACGCTTCAGATTTCACTTCAAGTGTGCCAGTTAATTCTTCAGGGTTGACCTCTTGTTTATCTTCTAAATATTTGTCTTTATAAAATAAATCCAATGAAACGTGTGGAAAGCGAGCTTTAAATATTTTAATTAATCCAAATATTTTGTGTTCCGGTGGACCTTCACTCAATAGAATTTTTCGATCTTCCGTTAGCGCATTTTTAGCCTGCTCAATAGTCGCCAATGTCTTTTGCTGAGTAGCGATGTCTTGCTGAGTTTGCATGAGCTGGTTTAATCGTTTTTCTTCGGGTTCAACCAATAAGTCATCTAGGAATTGTTGTTCATCACTTATTACTGATGGTTTTAGGGCTTGCTGTTCTTGCTGAAGCAGTTTTGCTAATTGTGGATCGACATGTTGGTAGAGATCTTTCTCATCAGTGTCGCTCAGGTATATGGCAATGCTTTCTTTCTCAAGTTTCATTGGCTGGTGCCAGGTTTGACGAAACAGTACCCGGTACTTTTCTGACTTCTCCAGCACATTGACATATTTACTGAGATCATCTGGACTGGCAATAGCAGGCTTAGCAAGATATTTATCTCGTTCTGACTGCTCTTGCAAAGCCAAATACTTTGCATGCGGCAGAATCTCAAGGCTGTTTATGAAAGCAGGAAATTGCACTTTATCTGCCCAATGCTCGATTGTTTTGGCATTAGCGTCATTGTTAGTTGTTGTAGCAAACACGATGGTGTCAACTTCGTAAAGTTTTTCTTGGGAATCTTCGGTTTCTTGCGAGTGCAACACCGCACTGCTTAGAATCGCAGCGGCGAACAGAAAAAATCGAAGTGTTCGATAAGGGGAGTATTGAATGATAGATTTGATCACTTTTTACGCAACGACGGTTGGGGTGGTTAGCCTATATCAAGACACTGCAATCGATTGATTACCAAGCAAATAGCTAAACGGAATTGTAAGCTATTCACTATTAAAAAGATACCGCTTGTTGTGTACTGAAGAACTTAGCCTGGATTTCTCGCTGCGGGCAATGCAAGGTGGCGCCTTTAGAAGACGTTGAACTTCAAAATTTGAGTTATTATAATGTGCAACGTATAAATATTGGAGATTCAATGGCCGTTCGCACAGTGATAAAAATTGGTAATCCACTGCTGGTTGAAAAATCAGCGTTAGTTGAAAGTATTGATCATAATCTGCGTCAAGAGTTGATTGCGGATATGTTAGATACAATGGTCGCGGAAGACGGTGCCGGTATAGCTGCACCACAAATTGGCGAATCTCTTAGAGTCGTGATCTTTGGTATAGAGAAAAATCCCCGCTACCCGGATGTGGAGCCAGTGCCCACCACGGTGTTGATCAATCCTGTGATTGAAGTATTATCAACTGAGATAGAATCCGCATGGGAAGGTTGTTTAAGTGTGCCTGGTTTTCGTGGGCTAGTGCCGCGTTATAAAAATATTCGGTATCACGGTTTAGACGAAAATGGTCATATAATTGATCGGGTTGTCAGTGATTTTCATGCGCGTGTTGTGCAGCATGAAGTTGATCATCTGGATGGCATATTGTATCCACAAAGAATTAAAGATCTTAAAGACTTTGGGTTGATCAGTGAATTGCAAGCGGCAGGTACTATTCCTAAAATAGAAGAGTAATTCGCTTCACTAAACTAAACTGCCGGTGACTCTTTGCAGCAGTTCAATGGACGCATCAACCTCAACTTTTCTGATGGCAACGCTTTCAATATTGCAACCGACGGGGATGCCTTTTTCGTCGGCAAAACTTTTTAGTTCCAGCCAGTTTTTCTCTGAAAAATTAATGGATTTTTGTAGGATATCTTGCGAATGGATTAGATCATTTTCCAGCCATTTGGGGATGCTAATGCCCAACCACTTCATAAAGTGCAATGTCTTCAAGGAACCACAAGGGGTCAGGGTAAAGAGTATTGGTACGAGGGGGATATTATGTTCTTGTCCATAGTAGTAATACTCAGACAAAAAATTCTTTGATGCATTTACGTCATAAACCCCTTGTGAGACGAAAAAACTACAGCCTTGAGACATCTTATTGAACACTCTTAGGTGCTCGTCACCCTTATTTTGATGCCGCTCTGGAATGGTGACGCCGCCTAATAGAATGTTACTGTTCATGTCTGTTTTTAGCTGGTAAGCATCATTCATGGAGAGGTTTACTTCTTGAGTTTTTGATGATGCGCCAACAAATACGGTTAAATTGTCTGTTGCTGATGCATTCGTTAGAAACTGTGAGATCTCTGCTTTATTATATTTTCCAACAGCGCGGTAAATAATCTTAGGAACTGGTAAATCACCAAGATATTCTTCACAATAGGCAAAGGCATCCAATGTTTGCATGTATGGAAATGGCCGCTCTTCAGATGTTCGAGATTTTTCATCCTGAATATCATAAAGTATTAAGCCATCAATATTGAGAGATTGCAGTCTGCTTATTTGTTGAGATGAAATTTCTTTAATTTTCTCTGGATTTGTACCTTTTTTGGGTGGGGTAATTCCATAAACGACAATCCCACTTTCTCGGTTTTTAATCTTGTTAACAAGCATTACGTCTCTCTAATGGTGTTTGCATAAATATTTAGTGTATATTAGCGTAAATATGCTTTGGGAAGAAGAGACTTTTATGGGAGTAATAACTCACAATCGGAGTTCAAATATATTTCCCGTGATCAGCGCTTGTAGTGGTAAGCCCTTATCGAGAGTGTTGGCAGCAGGGATGCTGCCAACAAGCCTACATGGACGTATTCACGGCGTCTCTCGATAAGGTTTTTCCGCTACGGGTGCTGGAAGGTGGCACTTTTACAACCTTGAGCTCCGATTGTGAATTATTAAAAGCATTAGCAATCTTTGTCTACTAGCTCAAATTCTTGTTGTTGACTTTCTTGTCCATTGATAATAATTGAAAGCTGATGCTTTCCAGGATAAAATTTTCTGGTCGTTATTAGTTTAAAACTTTGTTTTCTTTCTATTTCAAATAACTTATTGTGCTCAATCTCACGTTCACTAATTTTGAATACTTTTTTTGCAAGCTCGCCATTTTTCTTCATGTAATAAAGACCATACTCCAGTCTTACCAATTGCGAGCGAGTATTTTTATTCAATATTGAAAACGCAAATTCCAACTTGTCACCGATGCTAACGCGAGGCGTTAAGATACGGAAATCTGATAATTTTATATGCCGACTATCAAGCCCAAAAAGCTTGAGAACCTCAGGGTTAGCCTGTTTCAATAACGTTCTACAGGCGTGTTTCACCAAGGCATCCGTTTGTTTGTCCAAGCCTTTCCATTTTTTCGCAATATTTATGACAATCTCAGGGTTGTCTTTCGATATATCATTGAGATTATTGGCAACACTGCGTCTGACAGTGTCGCTCTCATCGTTTTTGAGATTTTCCAGGATAGGTAAAATTGGCAGAGGGTCTTTTTTAAGGCTGGGTATAGCCATTGCCCAAGGCAGTCTGGGTCTGGAGCCTTCGGTAGAAAGTCGCCTCACCCAGTAGTTTTCATGTTTGGACCACACAAGCATTTGCGCCAACATTTTTTCTTCATATTTTAGAATATAAGGTCTTACCGAGAATTCGCAACTGGTAAACTGAGTGACAAATTCAATAGTCGAAATAGAGTTTTCGTAATCATCAAGCCCATGCATGACAATGTATTCCGGGAAAAACATAAACTCAATGCTGTCTTCCTTAATATTTTCTTTGCGCAAATTGTCTATGATCAGCTTTAAAGTGTCTGTTGCTTCGGCAAAATCATCGGGTAAAAATTTCCCTAAGACTTTTGCCGTATGTGCCATTCGTTCTTTAAGCTCATAAGACTCAAATTGATCATCAAAAATAAGGCCGATAAATTTATTTTTATCAAACGAGGGTATCGTCTTTTCAAGTACTTTAGAAAATCTATCATAAAATTCGGCTGAATAAATGTCTTTAAATAAAGTGCTCATGTTTGCCTTCAAAAAATAATGTGCCGTACTGCTATCGAGCGACTGTATTAATCGGCATGCGTTTACCAAACCAAACCAGGCTACCGACGATGATTACAAATGCTGTGGTTGTGATATCGATAACTTCGCCGAGAAATAATACAGAAGCAAGGATTGTAACAAAAGGTTGAAGTAATTGTGTTTGGCTAACTCTTGATATGCCGCCAAGTGCCAGTGCTTTATACCATACAAAAAACGCCAATAGTTGACTGATCAGGGCTAGATACAAAAAACTCGCGTAGGCGCTAGCGGGTAAATTGGGAAATGTATGAGGAGCATGGTTTATGGTTGGCCAAATAATAACGGGGAATGATAATACTAGCGCCCAACAGATAACTTGCCAGCCTCCCAGTTCATTTGAAAGTTTTGCGCCCACTGCATAACCAATAGCGGCGGAAACTAATGCAGCCACTAAAGCGAGATCTGCTAGATGAAATGAGCCTGCGCCCTGTAGGAAAGCATAAGTTATAACCGTCAAGCATCCGGCGAAACCCACTGCCCAGAAGGCGATGCTGGGCCTTTCATTGCCTACCAATACCGCAACTAGCGCAGTGGCCAAGGGTAAAACACCAAAAACCACGGCACCATGTGACGCGGGAACATGTAACATTGCCCATGTTGAAAAAACCGGAAAGCCGATGACTACACCAAGTGCGACGATTACTAATCTACCGATTTGTCTCTTGCCAGGGATTTTCTGTCGAAACCAAAGCAGAAGTAACGCCGCAACTAATGTCGCTAATACGGCTCTTCCCAGCCCAATAAATATCGGGTCTAAATAAGGAATGACAAATTTGGTTGCCGGTAATGTTAAACCAAAAGCACCGACGCCTAGCAAACCCAGTAACATTCCCTTCGTATCATTTTTCATTACTTTTCATTTTTATCTTTATTTTTCATAAGAAAAATTAACTTCATATCTAATGCTGCGACCACCGCCTACTTGTTTCAACGCGCCTATCGCTGATAATTGTTGCAAGTCACGAGTGGCTGATGCTTTTGATGTTCCGGTTATCGCCACATATTTTTTAGCACTAATACCCCCTTCAAACCCTTTTGTGCCTTGTTCAAACATACGGCGGATAACTTTCAATTGGCGTTCGTTTAGTTGAGTGTTGAAATGATCAAAGAATTTTGTTTTCTTAAGGACGAACTCAATATTTTCTTCTGCGTTGGTTTGCGCTTGCAAAACGATATCAGAGAAATAAACAATCCAGCCCGTTATTTCATTAGAGCTTTGTGCAATCTTTAAAGCTTGATAATACGCTTTTTTATTAGCCTCTATAGTCTCGGATAAACTTAAAAGAGCAGGGCGGCTAAGGCCTTGTGACAATGCTTTTTCAGCGATTGCGCGCCCTATGCGGCCATTGCCATCCTCAAAAGGGTGTATGCTTTCGAAATACAAATGTGCAATTGCCGAGCGTAGAATAGGATTTTTGATGTCATCTTTTTCACCAGGCGCTGTTTTATTAAACCAATTAACAAAACCCACCATTTCCTCTGGAACTCTATCCGAAGGAGGAGCTTCAAAATGTACTTTCCACTTCCCAATAGCACCCGATATAACCTGCATAGGTTCTTGGTGTGTTCGCCAGATGCCAACGGCTATACGGGTGCTTTGTCCACCTAGCAACATTCTGTGCCAATCAAAGAGTTTTTCTTTTGTAAGGAGAAGTTTAAAGCTATTGCGAATATCGACCATTAGGTCGGCAACGCCTTTGGCGCGTTGATCAATGAAATGTTGTTTGTCTGAGTCTAGCCCCAGATTATGGCGGATTGAAGACATTACATCGGAGCGGCTAAGATACTCTCCTTCAATCTCCGACGTTTTAATGGCCTCTGCAACCATGAGGTCAATAATTGTTTCAGTTTGAGTGGAGTCAGGAAGGCTTTTTAGAACGCCACTAACGTGACCGGTTTTTTCGGCAAACGCGAATAAGATATCCTGAATGTCAGAAACATCGTATTTAAAATCAAGCCAGTCTTTTTGTTGCCAATTATACTTCATGAGTTGAATATAGAGCTTATTCGGCTCATATTCAATGGAAATATGAGCCGAATAAGTGTGGTAATCGGCTCATTAGCCTAATGTGCGGTGAATAAATCATTATCTACTTAGGTAAATGGCATTGATCTCTATTAATACAAAGAACTACTGACGGGTAATATGTCTGATGGATATTTCTGCTTCACTGTTAATCCTTTTGCATAAGTTGCTCCAAAACTCGACGCATAAAGGCATGGGTTAATTCTTTGACAGTATTCACCACTGCAATTCGTAATGCTTGCATAATTTTCCGCATTAGTCTTAGTACCCAGTTGCCAGCCACTTTTGTAGCATCAATCCCTTTGCGTAATAACCAGGCAATTTTGTCCGCCAGTGAAAACCCCATGACAAAAGGCGACTGGAGAGCTGCACCGGCACCCGCCATAACTTTCTTCAACACCCATTGCAGACCCGCATTAATCCAATCCCAAGTTTTAGGATTGAAAGGGTTCACCGAGCGATCAGATGCCAGCCAACGCTCAATCAGTTTCTCATTGCTTGAAGCCGGTAACGGGTCGCCCAACTGTTGCCATTGTGAATCACCAATGGTGTTTATGTAGCTGTCCATAAAATGTGTCTTAACAAAGAGCATAGGCTCGGAAGGGTGCAAATAATAAGAATTGCCCGGCACTGGTGCATGAGTAAATGGATAAATCGTTCTCATATCCAGTGCCACCTCTGGTGCAAACTGCAAATGCATTTTCAGTGTTGATTAGTCTAGAATCGACTTCGGCTTTTAGACTAACCCTGTGTTGAGAATTGACAGAAAAAATTTCGTTGGCCATAAAACCTTTCAATAACATTTCGTTTTGAACGGTATATATTCCTTCTGCTAGAGAAGCCGCAATACTCGGTGAAACCCTCGAATACATTTTTAAAATATTCCTAATTAATTATTGAGTCCCAAATACATGATGTAACTAAAGTGCCTCGCTTTATCCGAACTGCCATAAGTTCATCTGTTAATTCGCAACGAAAATTTGAAGGAATTCCACCTAGCTCACCATTTTCCACTTTAGTAGGCTTTCCCATCTCCCAAATGTGATATTCCTGACCATTGAAATGAACGTAGATACTCTGGTGGGCAACAAATTGCGTCGGCAAGAACTGTCGCATTGTTCGATTCATCACCGGTAAATTAAACTCGCCATTTTCACCAACCATAGTGGAGTCCGATTCACCTTCTTTATCCTTCCAGCGTACTTTACGAATAATTTTCGCTCCGGCCGCCGGTTTTCCTTCATAGGTAATCACACCATTTATCGCTGAGAAAACACAGACCTCTTCACCTTTAAACAAAGACATGGAAACTCCTTCCAATGAATAAATTACTAAAACCAATCCAAGAAAAATTGGAAAAACCCAATGCTTGACAATAACTGTCTTTTTCGTCATAAAAAGCTATTTCTCGGTAAACGTTAAATTAATCAGTACAATTTGAGTAACGCATTGATCGATCGAAATAAACACCCCGTTAGGATGTATTATTTAGTGATACAGATTAATATAACGGTACATCTCATGCCATATCTTTGTTGGTAGAATTAATTGATTTATTGGTAATCGCCAGCTTGCTTCGTATTGTAGCGTTACAAAACATCCTATCTTCAACGGGTTTTTACGTCACCGTAGGGTGCGTTTTATGCACCATAAATCTCTGGCTTTCCTGGAGTTTCTTTCCTGCTCGTTTATCAATGAGAACTGAGTTTTTGGGACGATTGTGGGTTTCGCTAGTGTGGTGGGAGACGCGCCATAATGCGACTTATCTAGGAACGTGTATGGGCTTGTACCTCCTGCATGCAGTCATCACTCCAATCTGGTTCTGATAAATCAATTAGGCGTTCAACGTTGTAAAGTGCCACCTTCCAGCACCCTAGTGGCAACGCCTTACCGAGAGACGCTGTAAATACGTCCCTGGCTTGACGGCAGCATTTATGTGGCACACAGGGCAACACTCTCGATAAGGCCTTGCCACTACGAGTGCTGATTATAGGAAATAGTTTGAACTCCGATTTTGAGTTAGTTACTAACCATCCTGATTGATTTGCTGGATAAGCGCTTTTAATGTGTCATTTGATTGATCATGACTTATCTGGCATGTGCCCGCTGCATGGTGACCACCGCCGCCATATTTAAGCATTAACTCACCGACATTGGTTTTTGATGATTTATCAAAAATTGATTTACCAGTGGCAAATACGGTATTTTGTTTTTGAAAACCCCACATCACATGAATTGAAATATTGCAGTTTGGATAGAGTGCATATATTACAAAGCGATTGCCGGCATGAATGACTTCTTCATCTCGTAGATCTAACACCACCAGATTATTATGTTCCGTACCGCAGCGTTTTAGTTGTTCTTTGAACAAGAGATCTTGTTCATGATACAGGTCTATGCGCTCTTTAACGTCAGGCAACTGCATAATTTCGTCGATATTATGATTTTTACAATAGTCGATCAGATCCATCATTAGATTGTAGTTAGATATTCTAAATTCTCTAAAACGCCCAAGGCCTGTTCGCGCATCCATCAGAAAATTGAGCAGATCCCAACCTTGAGCATTTAATACCTGTTCCTTATTGAACTGTGCGGAATCACCCCGATCAACGGCCTCCATCATTTCGTCCCACTCAGCCGGGAAAGCCGTATGACCACCGTAGTGTTGCCAAACAACACGGGCAGCAGAGGGCGCATCTGGATCAATAATATGATTATCATGTTTTTCATTGCGTAAGATTTCAGATGAATGGTGATCAAACGCTAAATGTATGCCCGTTACATAAGGCAGGTTGGTCGAAATATCGTTGCTTGATACCTCAATTTTTCCATCTTGCATATCTTTCGGGTGCACGAATTTTATGCCATTGATCATATTAAGATGTTTCAGTAGCACCGCACAGACCAGGCCGTCAAAGTCGCTACGGGTAATCAGGCGGAATTTGTTGTCGGTCATTAAGAACTCCATTTATAAGCATTAGCTAATATTTTACATAGACATTATCGATGCAACAGTAGTACCGGAATTGGGAGGGATAAGCGGTGAAGAGTTAAACAATGCCCTTATGGATTTTGGAATGGGGATATGCATACACCATTTCGTAGGCTGGGGTGAGTGTCTTTTTGTGAATCCCAGCAAATTTAGCCAACAATTCGTGCACTGAATTGTTCCAATTGTTGTTGGGGTTTGTGGCTTTTCAACTATTTTTACATGCAGTCATCACTCTCAATAAAATTTTGCCACTACGGCCGCTGATTTTGGGGGAATATTTGGATCTAATAGTGAGTAATACCAACACGCTATGATAGATTTAATCAGCGTTGCCTAAGCACTTTATGTGCTGAGAGCAGTGTTGAATAAAGTTGATAAATGCTTAGATCGATGAGATTTTGAAGAAGCGGTTAACTTAGGAAATTGCGATGTATCGTTGGTTTTTTTCAGCAGCGAACGTTAGTCGCCGTAAAAAGTTCACAGTTTGAGAAGCAAAAAATTATTCAATCTATAGCCACTCAAACAGCGTTTTACTGTGACGACGCTGTCCCGTTTGTAGAGTGAATGATGCTGTCTGCGGAATCTAAAATAATCCGAGTGAATTATTATCGAGGGTCAGTCTCGATTGGAATGGCATTATCAATCGAGACTGACCCTACAAATATTGATGCTCCCAAAATAGTGAATAAATCACATAAATTTCGGTATTAAGTCATATTTAAAAGTGTCTTTCTGTAGATAAACTGAAGGCTCCATTCACTAACGAAGAATGAAATAGGATCTCGAATAATAGTACAGGGCATTAATCGTAAAATATTTGGAGAATTGATTAATGTATTTAAACCACATGCCATGGCTGGAAATTCTAATGGTGTCTGACTGAACGCTGCGGGCGTCTCACTGGATGCTTCATTAACATGGGTTACAGCCCTGAGCTAGCCCCTTCGTATGCAGTAAAAAAACTGAAGACACCATAGGAGATGGAATATGAACTGTAGAAAGAATGTTAAAAATTTGAGTCAAGCCGAGAAAAGTGAACTTGTCCAAGCTTTTCTTGATCTTAAAAATCCAGCTAAAGCACCTAGTCAAATTCCTGCCGCGCAATCTGACGGGGCAAACAGTCGGTACGATGACTATGTTTGGTTACATACACAGGTGGGCACTGGAGCCCACAGGCGTCCTGGTTTTTTAGCGTGGCATCGTAAGTTTTTGGACTTGCTAGAGAAGGATTTACAAGACATATCCAGCAAACCCCACCTAGCACTTCCATATTGGGATTGGTCTGATTTGATTGGTAGCAATCCTTTTACCACTGATTTTCTGGGTGGTGATGGTGATGGCCTTGACAATCAAGTTACCACTGGAGCGTTCGCATTTTCTGCCGGAAACTGGAATATTAATGTCGACACTGGCGGGGCTGCTGGCGCCTATCTGCAACGAACTCTCGGTGGTGAAGTGTTGGGCGATCATGATGACACACTCACCTTACTAGATGCTACGCCGTTGGATGAATCTAATTGGAACGATGCGGGTTCCAATGACGCTTTTCGAAATCGACTTGAAGGCTGGTTCTCTGGTCAAGCAGTACGCTTCCACAATGCTGGTCATGTTTATGTCGGTGGTTCTATGCTTCCCAGCAGTTCGCCAAATGATCCAGTATTTTTTATCCATCATGCAAACGTAGATAGGTTATGGGCGGTTTGGCAACAGAAGCACCCCTTCGAACCTTATGTGCCTGGAGGCGGCGAATCAGCTACACTTGCAGGCCACCGTCTTGGTGACAATATGGTATTGTTTGGTACTCATTTTGGTTCCGAATACACCATTGATAGTGTTTTAGATCACAAGGCCGGTGGTTATATGTATGACACGGATATTCCTTCTGTCACGCTCGAGACTCCGAGTGTGGATTTCGGAAATGTGCCGGTAGGAATGACAACTTACCACGCAATCCGATTTCGTGTTGAGACCGCTCGGCAAGTCCAATTTCGTATTACTGCGGGCCCGTCTGGCAATTTTTCACAGACACCGGTCACGAATTTCACTGCTACCCCAGTGTGCGGTGAATCATTCATTTATGGTTATGTTTTCGTTGCCTACACGGCACCCGGAATTGCTGGCCCAACGGAGAACAGTAGTGTAACAGTTGAAGCATATTTTACCGATGTTGAAGGTTTTTATGCAGCAAACCAAGGCAGTGATTATTCGTTATTGATCACGCAGATAGATCTGCTTGCTACGCCAGTTCCAGTGCAGAAGACAGCAGTAGCGCTAGTGCTTGATCGTTCCGGTAGCATGGCGGGCACGGCAACCACTAGTTCAACTGGAACCCCGGTCACTAAGGCTGAACTGTTGAAAGATGCTGTATCAGTATTCTCCGTTCTGATGCGCCCTGAAGATGGTATTAGCGTTGTCAGTTATGACGAAATAGTCGATCGTCTACTAAATGTCACTGAGATGGGGCCTTACTCGCCGATAGTCGTCGGCTCCGGCCGTGATAACATCAACACTATTTTAGCTGGTTCTAATCTTGACCCACGGGGCTTAACCGGAATAGGCGCCGGTATTCTAGAAGGCAATAGTGCACTTGCCGATGGGCAGGTTGCTGCCAATGCACTCATACCTCCTGATCCTTACGATGTTCTAGCTATGGTCGTCATGACTGATGGCAATGAAAATCAGTCGCCAACCATTGACAATGTGTCCGATTCTATCTCGGCAAATACGTTTGCCATAGGTCTCGGGACTGCTGGTAACGTCAGTGAAGTTGCATTGGAAAAGATTACCAAGAACAATAATGGTGACTTGCTCATCACCGGCGATATGAGCAGTTCGGTGCAAGAGTTCTTTCTCACTAAGCTGTTTGTTCAAGCGCTAGCCGGTGTAACCAATCAAGACATTATTCTCGATCCGCGAGGCCATCTAATACTAGATAGCAAACACCGCATTCCTTTTGATGTGACGGAAGCGGACGTCGATGTCGATGTCATTGTGCTGTGCCGCTTTCCGGCACTGCTGGATTTCTGTCTGGAGACTCCCGATGGAACACTTTTTCAACGCGCCGACGTGTCGACGGTTACCAACCTCACTTACGTTGAAGGACGTAGAGTAAGTTTCTATAGAGTTAATTTACCGGCAATACCCGTTAACTCGAATGGCAGCCATGCGGGGCGTTGGCATGTAGTTTTGAAATTCGATCAACAACGACTTAAAGAGTTATTACAAAAAGAAAGACAGGAAGTCATTGAATTCCTTAAAATGCAGCGTCGTTATCTTTCATATGACCTGATCATCCAAGCGCGTTCAAACTTGAATATGAAGGCAGTAGTGCAGCAAAGCAGTCATGAGCCAGGTGCAAAACTTGATTTTTATGTTCAATTGACTGAATACAATCAACCTGTCGATCGCCGTGCGAGGATAGTGGCTGAGCTGACTCGTCCGGATGGAAGCATTAAGACGCTCTCATTTACGGAGTATGAACCGGGACGTTACCGTGCATCCCTCGTGGCAGGCGTTGCGGGCATCTATTCGAGCCGTGTTCAAGCGGCAGGTCGAACCCTTTATGGCAAACCGTTCACACGCGAGCAAGTAGTATCAGCGGCTGTTCATGTAGGAGCTGACTTGACGCCTGTCGGGCCGCTTGATGATCGCGACGATGCCAATGAACGCTTATGTCACTTGTTGGAGTGCATCATGAATAGAAAAGTTATTGAACCTGAGTTTGAGAAAAAGCTAAAGAAACTTGGTATTAATATTGATGCCATGCGGCATTGTGTCAAAGCATATTGCGAGACCAAAAGAAGGGTATCAAGTTCAACCATGTTCGAACCGGGTGTTCCGCCGAAAGCTATTAGGGAACCACGTCTCACAAATCTGTCGGAAGCAGATTTAACTGCATTGAGAAAATTTGACGATTTGCAAAAAATCATCACTGAATTCGTTATTGACCATGATATTGCGGAAACTAAATTAGTTATAGCTCGAACTAAGCAGAAGAAAGTAGAGGTTGAGCGTCTCGCTGACGAGAATATTAAGTCGATTTCTGACAGCGACTTCTATGCGAAATCAATAGTCAATGATGGTAAGAGCGTTACTGTCAAAAAGAAATCAGATTAAGCGGTATTTCGGTTAGAACCTGTAGGCACTTTACACCACATCACCTCAAAAGGTGATGTGGTGTGGATTATAAGGGATTTTTTATGAGCGAGTTATCGTACGACTATGGATAAACTTATTAGTGAAAAATATTAGACCGACTTAAAGGCTAATAATTTTGGTACATCGAGCGGGCCGGAGTACCGGCAGAAATCGGATTCTTGCTGAGTTATTTGTATTAGTCTCGACTTGATCTGACAGTTACCTGGTTTTTTTTCGACCAACCCATACAGCATAGAATTTTTTTGTCATACTTTCCCTTCGGTACAACTTCCTAAGATCGATAGACTCTTAGGATTCAACTTTATTAGATGTGATTGTAGCTGCTTATTTATTGATTTCGGAATGCTCATAATAACCAGCGTGCCGGTCTTTTAATCAAAGAAAATGCTGACATTGAATTGATTCGTCGAGAATGTGAGTGAAAGGTCTTTGTCATGTCCTGAAAATTTCACATAACGTTTTAAACTTTTTTATCGACCAATATTTTTTGTTTTTCGTTGTCGCTTAGTGTTGGATTGTGCGGTTACATTTCGCGAATAAATTTTTCGCAATCTTTTCCCTCTAATAATCTGGACAGTGTCGGAATATGAGCGGGCTCATCTTTTGCTTCCTGGGCTTCACAATAATTAATTATTTTTTCTCGAAATTCTTGTTTTTTTCTTCGGGCACCTGTTTTCATTATCAAAGAAAATATTGTCGTCTCCATTGCCGCTCAGGATGACATGGTAAAGACCGCCAGGGATATGTAATCGTGGTTTACGTACCATGAGGGAAGTATAGTAATTAATACTTAAAAATACAGGTGCTCAGGCCGACCCCATTCTTCCGCAACTCATCCTTTGATTTTGCTAGGATTTCATCACGACTTAAGTCCGTAAAACCACTTTGTTCAGCTTTTATAAGTTTGGCACGAATATAGGCTATTTTCTCAGGTGTCTCTGTCCTTTGCTCCTTGTCTCTGCGGATAAGACTACGCACATATTCACTATTACTAACATATTCACCACTTGTGATAATTCCATCCATCCATTCGCGGTCATGATCTGTAAGACTTAGGGTTGTTTTTCTAATTGCCATAATACCTCCAATAGGTGTTTTATATACCTCTATAATACCACCAAATGTATATTATGTAAGAATTTGTTTAAATAATGAGCGTTATCAGAATATAACATTATTACCGATAGTGTTACATTCCTGTCTTTATGAAAGTATAAAAAAGTAGCCTGTGTGTTGCGAAACCGTAAGTCACTTTTGTAAATATTATCGAAAATGTTGCAAACCTTGATCACTAACTATCGATGGAAAAAACACTACCATGGACTTTTTCAAACACCAGTTGCTGCTTAATTTACGAATTCGCAACAGACAGGTGAAAATCCGATCTCTTTTGCGGGGCGAATCATTAATAAGTTGTTGCAAACAATCCGTCGATAAAACATCCGAGAAAGATAACCCCTGCGATTGCAAGATGATGTTTTTGAAGGATTGTATTTGTTGTTGGATGGATATTTATATTTCAAGTTTCGGCGGTCAAAATGACAAAAGCGCCACCTTCCAGCACCCGCAGCGGCAACACCTTATCGAGAGACGCCGTGAATACGTTCTTGTAGGCTTGAAGGCAGCATCCCTGCTGCTAACACTCTTCAATAATGTATTGCCTCTACGAGCGCTGATTGCGGGGAATAGTTTGAACCCCGAAACTTGAGTTATATTATGGATCATGGTTAGGCTCTTGGTTCAGATTTTATTTTTTGTTGAAATTTAATTCTATCTGACTAAAGCCAAGAGTTTAACCTTCCTGCATTCAAGTCATAAGTGCATAACCGGTTAATGTATTTTCTTTGATGCCAGTCAACTCTTCAAAAGCTTCGTATGGCGTTCTATATCCCAAACATTTTCTGGGTCGGCTATTGAGCT
>CALZHW010000020.1:7627-34915 GCA_945787125.1 uncultured Ectothiorhodospiraceae bacterium | reverse complement strand
GGTCAGTGAGTAGTCGCGGTGGATTACAGCATTACGAATAGCTTCTCGAGTGGCTTTTACCGGATACTGCCAGCGCGCTTCGGTATAAACACCCTTTGTAGCAGCACTTTGATTGATATGCCGCAATACAAACTCATAGGCCAGCTCGACTTGCTCAATAATATTACCATCAAGGGTTTTGCGGTCAATAAAGGTATCAACCGTGGTCCCTTTGAAGCGCCCGCACTCAATTTTTGCATAAGGAAAAATTTCGAATTTCAAGGAACTATCAGACAACAAAAACAATGCTTATTGATTCACAATCAGAATTCAAATACTCCTCGTAATCAGCGCGCGTAGCGGCAAAACATTAAAGAGAGTGTTGGCAAGCATGGATGCTGCCGCCAAGCCTACAGGGATGTATTCACGGCGTCTCTCGGTAAGGTTTTGCCGCTGCGGGTTCTGGAAGGTGGCACTTTTGGAAGGCGACACATTTGTAACGTTAAACTTCAGCTGTAAGCTAGAAGTCGCATGGCTTGAAAAAGATTTAACAGGTAAGTCGAAATATAAATGGTGGGCCTGGAAGGACTTGAACCTTCGACCTGCCGATTATGAGTCGGATGCTCTAACCAGCTGAGCTACAGGCCCGATATTTAGATGGGCATAAAACATCGTTACCGCAGCGCTTGCGGTAACGATTTTAACAATGATTTCAGATTAATTTCACTCAAGAAAGCTACGCAGTTGCTCCGAGCGGGAAGGATGGCGTAACTTGCGCAAAGCTTTTGCTTCGATTTGACGAATTCGCTCACGCGTAACATCAAATTGTTTACCCACTTCTTCCAACGTGTGATCTGTATTCATATCGATACCGAAACGCATTCGCAGAACTTTAGCTTCTCTTGCGGTAAGTCCTTCCAAAATGCGTGTGGTTGATTCCCGCAGCCCTTCAAAAGTCGCGGAATCATTCGGTGCCAGTATATTTTGATCTTCTATAAAGTCACCTAGATGCGAATCTTCATCATCACCAATCGGCGTTTCCATGGAAATCGGTTCTTTGGCAATTTTTAGCACTTTGCGAACTTTGTCTTCCGGCATTTCCATGCGCTCAGACAGCTCTTCAGGCGTTGCTTCACGCCCCATCTCTTGCAACATTTGGCGCGACACACGATTTAATTTATTAATCGTTTCTATCATGTGAACCGGTATACGGATAGTCCGCGCCTGATCCGCAATTGAGCGAGTAATCGCCTGACGAATCCACCAGGTTGCATAAGTTGAAAATTTGTAACCACGACGGTATTCAAACTTGTCCACCGCTTTCATCAAACCGATGTTGCCTTCCTGAATAAGATCCAGAAATTGTAAGCCACGGTTAGTATATTTTTTTGCAATGGCTATCACTAAACGAAGATTGGCCTCAACCATTTCTTTCTTCGCCCGCCTTGCCTTAGCTTCACCAATCGACATTTTTCGATTGATATCTTTCAGCATGTGAATATTCAACTTGACCTGAGCTTCTAACGCGCCAAGCTTGGCCTGAGCCGCTTTTATTTCAGTCGCATGCTCTCTTAATATTGGCGTATAAGGCGCATCTTTTGCTAAAAATTGATCCAACCATTCCAGATTGGTTTCGTTCTCAGGAAATGAGCCAATAAAGTCTTTGCGTGGCATTTTGGCTTTTCTAACACAAAACCCCATGATGATCCGCTCTTGAGATCGAACCTGATCAACAATTGAACGCAATTGCATCACGATGATCTCAATGAATTTTGGCGCTAATTTAAACTCCATAAAGGCATCGGTTACTGCGATAGTTGCCTTTTGGGTCTTTTTGTCCAGTATTCCGTGCTTTTCTTTTGCGAGCAAATACGCTTGAAACGCAGCCTGCAAATTATCATGCCGCAATTTAACTTCTTCGGGATCTGGACCGGTATCAACAACCACATCATCATCATCTGACGTTTCAGCGGCCACTACTGGCTGCGGAATAGCATCGCCGATGTCAGGATCGGCAAAACCGACAATAACATCACTCAAGCGTGACTCTTCTGCACGAACCTTTTCGAATGCCGCCAAGAAAAATTCGATCGTAGAGGGATACGCACTGAGTGCCGACAATACCTGCTTGCTGCCCTCTTCAATGCGTTTTGCCAAAGCAATCTCACCCTCACGGGTCAATAGCTCGACGGTGCCCATTTCCCGCATGTACATCCGCACGGGATCTGTGGTGCGACCGAATTCACTGTCCACGGTGGCGATGGCAGCCGCAGCTTCTTCCGCAGCATCATCATCGGCATCGGGTGTGTCCGTCATTAGTAGCGAATCGGCATCGGGTGCAACTTCATGCACAGGAATACCCATATCGTTGATCATGCCAACGATATCTTCTATTTGCTCGGGATCGACGATTTCATCGGGGAGGTGGTCATTAACTTCGCGGTAAGTTAAGTAACCTTGCTCTTTCCCCTTTGCAATCAACAACTTCATTTGAGACTGTTGCTCAGAATTCATTTCGAGTATTTTTACCTGGCTAAGTTTTAGTTGCAAAAAACAGCGCGATAGTATACATAATGCGACCACATTATCCTAGCGTTTATTTTGTGCTAGCCCGCTCTTTAGATAAAGGCACACTAGTTTCGCTAAACTTTTGGTCATCAAAAGCACTTCGCACCCGTAGTTTCTTTTCTTTTATTTAACTACTTTTAGTTCATAAATTCATGAAAATCAAAGCTCTTTGCCCTGACACAGGCCAATTAACTCATTCATTTTCTGTTTTTCCATACTGGTCAATTTACCTTGCTTTGACCGCTGCAGCAATTCATTAAGCGCTTGCTCCAATATTTGCCGCTGCAAGAGATTAATACTGCCAATAAATTCTGTTGCGAATCCTTGCTCAGGCACATGATGCTCCCACCTGAGAATTTTATGCAAATGTCTGACTTGCGGCGTATCGCGCCAATGCTCCAGTATCGCGCCCGTATTAATATTGGGACTTTCTTGTATAAAAACAAGTAATTCGACGAGAAATTTAACACCAGCCAGATTCAACTCAAGCAAACGCTGCGGCTGCTCTACCTGATTAGCTAGGCTTGGCTCCTCCAGCAGCATCGCGATGGCTAACCTCACCATAGAAGGCTTTTCATCCGCCGTAGATTGCCTGGACGGTCGATTGCTCATGCGGGTGGCGCCACTTTTCGCGGCAAGCTGACCCATCACGTGCTCACCATCCATATTAACGTATTTTGATAGTTCGCTGCTAATAAGCTGCAAATAGCCACCGTTAGGGATTTTTTCTATGTATGGCCTGGCCATTTCCAGCAATCGCGCCTGACCATCCAACGCGCGGTAATCAGCCTTACCCAGCAGTTCGCTTATCAGAAAATCTGACAGTGACAAGGACTCTTTAACCATCTGATGAAACCGCTCAGCACCACCGCTTTTCACTATACTATCGGGGTCTTCACCTTGCGGTAGGAACATAAAACGAAAAGCAACGGACTTATTCACTTGCGACAATGAGGTCTCCATCGCGCGCAAGCCGGCTTTTTTACCGGCGGCATCGCCGTCAAAACAATATATGACTTCGTCAAAATGCTTCACCAGGGTATGAACATGGCTTTCAGAGACCGCTGTTCCCAGTGTTGCTACCGCATTATCGACTCCCGCATGCGCCAAAGACACCACATCCATATAACCCTCAACCACAATCACTTGCTGCTTGGCGGGCAAACTTTTCAGCACTTTATGCAAGCCGTAAAGCTCTTTGCCCTTATGGAATACGGGCGTTTCTGGCGAGTTGAGATACTTTGGCGTATTCTCAGGATTAATGACCCGCCCGCCAAATGCAATCGCCCTTCCGCGTCGATCGCGAATGGGGAACATGATGCGATCACGAAATCGATCATATACCTGGCCATTGTCTTTTTGCACCAGCAGACCCATTTCTATGAGATGACCCTGGGCATTTTTCTCTTTGCCAAACGCTGACATTAAGTTAGCCCAACCCGGCGGGGCATAACCTAACTCAAACTCTTTAGCAATCTCACCGGTCAAGCCGCGCTGCTTTAGATAATCTATCGCCAACTGCTTACCCGCATGATGACGCAACTGATATTCATAATAATTAGCGACTTTAGCCAGCAGCTCATAATAATTAACTGAACTGCTTTGCGTCGAACCTGCGCTAGCCGCTTTTCCGTGTTGATAAGGTATAACCATGGCGGCGGTCTTGGCGAGTTCTTCAACCGCCTCGACAAAACCCATATTATCAAAATCCATCAAAAACCCAAGCGCTGATCCGGTCGCACCACAGCCAAAGCAATAATAAAATTGCTTTTGTTGGCTAACAGTAAACGATGGCGTCTTCTCGGAATGAAAAGGACAACAGGCTTGATAATCTTTCCCGGCTTTTTTTAGCGTAACGCGGCTATCAATAATGTCGACAATGTCGACCCGGGTAAGCAACTCATCAATAAAAGTTTGTGGGATATTACCTGACATAGATAGCCACAATTAAGCATCGTGGCTCTGATTTTGTCAAAAAAATATTATAGGATTTTCTCAGGAAAGCTGGCTTTTAATTAACCTGCTGACTTCACTCATGTCAGCCCGGCCTTGCAATTTAGGCTTGAGAATAGCCATCACCTTGCCCATATCTTTCATCCCACTGGCGCCAGTTTGCGCGATTGCTGCTTGCAGCAACGCCAAAATTTCCGCCTCGGCGAGAGGTTCGGGCATAAAACCTTGAATGGTTTTAATTTCAGCGATTTCAATATCAGCCAACTCATTGCGACCGGCAGCCGTAAATTGGGCAATAGACTCTCTGCGCTGTTTCAACATTTTATCCATCGCCAACAACACATCTTCATCCGTTAATTCGATGCGCTCATCAACTTCGCGCTGCTTAATCGCTGCCATGATCAAACGAATAACACCAAGGCGCGGCTTATCTTTTGCGCGCATTGCGTCTTTCATCGCATTTTGTATCTGTGTTTTGAGATTTTCTGACATTAGAGGATAGTTTAATCGATTAAATAACTATTTTTTAACAGCTCGAACAGGTCTAACACGACCACGAAGCGATTCACGTGCGCTTTTCTTTAATTGACGCTTTACTGCTGCTGCTTGCTTGCGCTTGCGGACTTGAGTAGGTTTTTCATAAAATTCACGACGACGCACTTCAGATAATACACCGGCTTTTTCACAAGAACGCTTAAAACGACGTAATGCTACGTCAAATGGCTCATTATCTTTCAATTTTACTGATGGCATTGTGTTAATAGACCTCACTTGTTTAGTTTAAATTATCATCCAATTCAGCTCCTCGCTACAATGAATTCATAGCAGATGCACAAAGAACCGCGGATTTTACTCTCTCACTGCATGCAAATCAAACGGCTTTTGATTTTTTTGCATAAATGCGCAATTTCCCCTAATATTCGCGCTTCTCGACGAAGCTTTACTGATCGTTTTTCCATCGGGAGCCTGTCCGAGAATAGGAATCGTCACGAGGGAAAGCCAGTTTGAATCAGATTTTTTGATCGTTTGAGACTAATAGCCGTAGCTATTCGTCGAAAAGGATCGGGAAATCTGATCTTGTGACTTTTCCGCAGTAGGTTCTCTATTCTCGGACAGGCTCCTAGAATCCATTTCGGAATAAAAACCAATCAAATCATGCGCGTTTTAGGTATCGAAACTTCTTGTGATGAAACAGGCATCGCTGTGTATGACGCAAAACACGGCTTATTGGCACATGAAATTTACAGCCAAATTGAAATTCACAATCAATATGGTGGGGTCGTGCCGGAACTCGCATCCAGAGATCACATCCAAAAGACACTGCCGCTGATCGACAGCACCTTGCGACAGGCTGGAATCAGCAAACGCCAATTAGACGGCATTGCTTATACCGCTGGCCCAGGTTTAATGGGCGCATTATTAGTCGGCGCAGCCATTGGGCGGTCGCTAGCTTGGGGATTACAAGTTCCCGCTGTGCAAGTTCATCATATGGAAGGCCATTTACTTGCGCCGTTGCTCGAAAATAAAACGATCGAGTTCCCGTTTCTGGCATTACTGGTTTCAGGCGGACATACACAGCTAATTAAAGCCAGAGCACTAGGCGATTACCAGCTACTGGGTGAATCAATTGATGACGCCGTCGGTGAAGCATTTGACAAAACGGCTAAGATGCTTGGCCTGGATTATCCCGGCGGGCCGCAGGTAGAGAAAATCGCTCAACAGGGCCAACCTGAGAAGTACCTCTTCCCTCGACCTATGACTAATCGACCCGGTCTAGACTTTAGTTACAGCGGCTTAAAAACCTTTGCCATTAACACCTATAATGCGAGCGAAAAAACACCACAGGACAAAGCCAATGTCGCACTTGCATTTCAAACAGCAGCGATTGATACTCTGACATTGAAATGCAAACGTGCAATAAAGCAAACATCACTGAAAACATTGATAATAGCGGGTGGCGTCAGTGCAAACCAATACTTACGTCAAAGCATGGATAAATTGGCCACTCAAACCGGCGTTAATGTTCATTATCCTGGAAAAGATTTTTGCACAGACAATGGGGCGATGATTGCATTTGCCGGTTACCTACGACTTTTACACGAGCATCATACTAGCCTCGCTTTCTCCGCCTTGCCTCGCTGGCCTTTAACAGACCTCAGGCCGCCTGGTGAAGGATAGAGGATTTGCCTACTATCCGGATTAATCACACAACATAAGATTAACAAGCCGAATAGCAGGTATTATCTTATTGATTAACCGTCGTTTCTATCAGATCTAACCTTAATGGGTTGCAATTTGCCAGTTTCATCATCTTGACTTCTGGTAAGCCAGTGCGCTACTACTACACCGCCTAAAATTGCTCCAACAAAAAACGAGATGAATACAGCTTCAACAACCATGTTTAACATTTCCATTTGACACCTCCACGTGAGTCAAAAATTTTACAGAAATATGGTGTGTAGTACTTCATCCATCTATTCACCTAACCTTACTTCGGTGCCTAGAAAAAACTCTTTCAGCACTACTTTAACTATAGCAGTAAATTTACAGAAATCGCGTTTAATAGCCGTATCTATTCATTCACCTATCTTTTTCTTCGGCGCCTAGAGCAAAAACCTTAAGCGCTAGTTAGACTGCTGCAGGGAGTATGCCAGCCACATTAGGGTTATTTTTGCCGATACTTAGGCTACTTTCAATGCATTTTCGACTTAAGTAACAATAACCTATGACAAGAGTATGGTATTCTGAGAAAATATCACGGAGGCGAAAAGGTGAAAATACGACCAAAAATAATTGTTACTAATTTGACGCAGCGTCCCACTCTAGGTATTATGTCGGCTTTTTTTACTTTTCCGGCTCAAAAAATAACTCAACATCGAGAATTTTGCTAAGTTGGCGCTGTTAACAATCCAGAAATCGCGTTTTTCAGTCTGAAATCTGGCAGGGCCCTGCACCGCTTTCGATCAAACAGTGTCAGCGAAGGTCACTTTACAATAGGTTGATAAGGTGAATTTCGAATCTTGTCGTGCTCAACCATACGATATTTAGTAAACAGCTTGCTGTCATTAAAATGCATAAATGGGTTACCTTCAATTTGCTCCTGCATGGTTGATACAGGCCGATCCGCGTAGTTATGCCCGGGGTGAATCACTGTTTGCTTAGGCATCTCACTCCCTAGCTTCGCCAAGGTATCAAACATTTGATTGGGATCACCACCCGCCAGATCGCAACGGCCACAGCCAAATACAAACAAGGTATCACCAGTTATCAGCTCATTACCAATATGAAAACAGGCGCTGCCCGGCGTATGACCTGGCGTATGCAGGATTTGGATTTCTGTCTCACCCAACATAAATTTATCGCCGCCATAATGCAGGGCAGCGTCGACAAATTTATTGCAGAATTTCGCTTCGGCTCTTAGCAAGTGAATTTGCGCATCGCAATGCTCAAGCAAGGCTTCAACGCCATTAATGTGATCCAAGTGACTGTGAGTCAATAAGATATCGGTAATAATCACGCCTTTATCCTGCGCGCGCGAAATTATTCGCGGCACATCCCAAGCGGGATCAACCACCGCCGCACGATTTGTTGCGTGATCATGGATGATATAAATAAAATTCTCCATTGGGCCGAGTTCGAGCGCCTCAACAGAAAATGTTTTTTGGTTTGTCATTTTAAAGCTCCTAACCTAAAGCTGAGGCAATTTCACGCAACGTTGGAACACTTAATCCCACCTCATCAGCAAACTTTAATGCCCGCTGCAAACGTGCTGGGGCTGAACGTCCCATGCACTTATGCTGCAAGTCACCCTGAATGGCAACTTCAAAACCTTGCATGAGTTTATCCCGATCCAGGGCCTTGCCGGTGAGCCGCTCTTGAATATCCATCACTTCAGCAGCCACTTGTTGCGCTAATGCCTTATGCTCACTCCAAAGAGACTCAACAGTACCACCACATTGCAAACCCGCAATATTGGTCGTTAAGATGTACAAGTTTTTCAATACCAGCTCATGCTCCATCGCGGCAGCCGTCTCAATCACGTTGACAGGTATATCAAGGCTGCTTAACGCTTTTTTGATCAATATAGCACCAGGCCCAAATACCGGACTGGGAATCAAAACTTTAACATCTTGACCTTTTTTCTTTTCAAACCAGACCGAGATAACGGTAGGATCGCTCAGACCATGCTGCGTCCAATCATTCGGTAATAACTCGTTTTGCAACAAAGCAAGTTTTGACTGCCATTGCTGAGGCACCGCACTCAAGGTGGCATGTAAGTCATTCTCGGCGACGGCCAGCAACACTAAATCAGGATTCTCCAGTGATTCCGCGGCCTGCTCCAGCTTGATAGCCCGAGTGACCGGATAAACTGCGATGCCGGATCGCAAAAAACCCCGCGCAAACACTGCCCCCATCTCGCCTACACCAATCAGTACCACTTTTTCATCCATGCTCTAATCCTTAGCAAATTATTTAGGTATAACCTAAATCCTGCAAATGCTCGCACCTACTCAGCACAAGCTCTTGATCCGTAGAGCAATATCGATATTTTCGGCAATCACAATAAGGATTGCGCTCAAATCTAGATTTGCTCTACGAATCAATATCTTGCACTGCGCAAGTACGATCACTTGCAGGATCTAGGTAAAAGTTTAACATGCTGTCCGTATCAGGCAAACAAACCCAAGTCACTTGCATAAGCTACCGCAAGATGAGTACACTTTTATTTCTCACAATCGGAGTTCAAACTATTTCCCGTAATCAGCGCTCGTAGTGGCAAGGCCTTATCGAGAGTGTTGGCAGCAGGGATGCTGCCGCCAAGCTTACAGGGACGTATTCACGGCGTCTCTCGGTAAGGTTTTGCCGCTACGGGTGCTGGAAGGTGGCACTTTTGCAACTTTGAACTCCGATTGTGAGTTATTTTATTTCATAAACAGCAGTAACATCATAAGTAAAGAAAAAATGATATCTCCCCGCTTCCTATGGATAACAGCATAATTAACAATCCAACTCAACAAGCCACGCTTCGCATGGCTGACGACCATTGGCTCGGTGAATTCCCAGCGATGGCGTCAACCTGCCAAGTGTTGATTGATGAGTGCCCGTTAGATTTAGCCAAGAAATTACTTAACTATTGTTATGTTGAAGCCCGACGCATTGAGAGCAAATTCAGCCGCTATCGCAAAGATAACATTATCTACGCTATCAATCACAGCAATGAAAATGCTATTCAGCTGGATGATGAGACACTCAGCCTTTTACAATTTGCAGATCGCTGCTATCAATTAAGTGAGAAAAAATTTGATATCACTTCTGGGGTATTGCGCCAGATTTGGCGCTTTACAGAAAACTCAACAGCGCCATCAGAAAAAAGCATTAACGCCTATAAAAAAAGAGTTGGCTGGCATAAAACCCAGTTAACGAATAAGACCTTTAATTTACCGGGCGACATGGAAATTGATTTTGGCGGCATCGGCAAGGAATACGCAGTTGATCGCTGTGCGGCAATATTATCCAAACATACAAGCGGCAGTTTTGCGCTTAATTTTGGTGGCGATATTTATGTCAACCAAGCACGGCAGAACGGCAATTTTTGGAAAATCGGCATTGAGTCACCGACAGAAATACAGCCGCAAAAAATGAAAATCATATCACTGGCCAATGGCGGCATGGCCACCAGTGGCAGCACAAAACGTTACTTGATCAAAAACGGCAAACGCTTCGGCCACATACTAAATCCGGCAACCGCGATGCCTATAGAAAATGCCCCACTCTCTGTCACCGTGATTGCCGAAAACTGCACCCAGGCGGGCATGCTGGCAACGTTCGCTATGTTAAACGGGGAGAATGCAGAAAATTTTTTACAGCAACAGGCGGTTCGGTATTGGGTTTACCGATAATTCCTAGATTAATCATTTGAACCACGATTTCTACCCACAGTGCACTCGGTAGTGCAAAATATTGATTCGTAGAGCAAATCTAGATTTGAGCGCAATCCTTATTGTGATAGTCGAAAATAGTGATATTACTCTACGGATCAAGAGCATGTGCGGTAGGTGCGAGCACTTGCAGGAGTTAGGTAATACTCAAGTTTCGGAGTTCAAGCCATTTCTCGTAATCAGCAATCGTAGTGGCAAGGCCTTATCGAGAGTGTTGGCAGCAAGGATGCTGCCGTCAAGCCTACATGGACGTATTCACGGCGTCTCTCGATAAGGTTTTGCCGCTAAGGGTGCTGGAAGGCGGCACTTTTGCAGTTTTGAACTCCGAAACTTGAGTTAATAGCATTGAGATGTGCCCTACTCGCAAATACTAGCGCTTTTTCTTTTTGACGTGTTTGATTAGGCGGCGTTTTTTGTGTATCTGCCGCGGGGTTAATTTGTTTCGTCTGCCTTCATAGGGATTCTTACCGGCCTTAAATTCAATTCTGATTGGCGTACCATCAAGCGATAATAATTTTCGATACGTATTCGATAAATAACGAATGTAACTATCCGGCACCCTTTCCACCTGGTTACCATGAATAACAATAATCGGTGGATTTTGTCCGCCTTGATGGGCATATCGCAACTTAATACGCCGCCCACCAATGGCAGGTGGCGCATGCGCTTTCACGGCGTCTTCAAGAATAGTTGTCAACAGATTGGTGGAAAACTTACTTCTTGATGTTTGGTAAACCTGCTGCACAACGCCCATCAGTTTGCCAACACCGCTACCGTGCAATGCAGAAATAAAATGCACCGAGGCATAATCAATAAAACTCAATTTACGATCCAACTCTTTGCGCACCGTGTCGCGCACATCGGTAGACAGGTTATCCCACTTATTAATGGCAATCAGCAATGGTTTACCGGACTCAATAATGTAGCCTAATAAACTCGCATCCTGACTGCTGACACCTTGCTGCGCATCTAAGACGAGAATTACGACATTGCACGTTTCAATGGCTTGCAGTGTTTTAACAATGCTGAATTTTTCCAATTTATCGGTAGAGCGACTGCGGCGTCGAACACCTGCCGTATCGATTAGAATAAATTGATTATCATCGTGTTCGAATGGAACATAAATACTGTCGCGGGTTGTGCCGGGCATATCAAAAGCCAGGACTCGTTCTTCACCCACCAGGCGGTTAACCAAGGTTGACTTGCCTACATTTGGGCGGCCAACAATGGCAACTTTAGGCACAAACTCAGCATTTTCATCGAACTCCTCGACAACCGGCTCACCCAGCGCTTCTGAAACTGTTTCAATCAGTAAAGAAATACCGTCACCATGTGCAGCGGAACAGGCATATACCTGCTCAAAACCCAGGGTAAAAAACTCCGCCGAGACGACATCGACATTCAAACCTTCGGCTTTATTAACGCCGACATACACTTGTTTATTTCTTTGCCGCAGTTGCTGCGCAATTTCTTGATCTGCAGCAGTGATACCGGCTCGTCCATCGACCAGAAAAATAACAGCATCACTTTCTTCAATAGCAAGATAAGCTTGGTCTGCAATATAAGCATCGATGCCGCCTTCATCGGTTATTCCACCGGTATCAATAACGATATGTTCACAGGCGGTGTAACGAATGGTTCCGTAACGCCTATCCCGTGTCAACCCGGGCTCGTCGGCAACCAACGCATCTCTAGACTTCGTTAAACGATTAAACAGGGTGGATTTGCCAACATTTGGCCGCCCCACTAAAGCGATGACTTTTTTCATAACTATTGAGTCGCCTTGATGGCAGCCAGCACGCCGTTTTGATAGGTGATAATAAATTGATTGCTTACCAACCGGGGCTCAAAGAAAACAGCCGTTGCTTCTTTTCGTTGTGTCTCGTACCACGGTCCGTTGAGTTCATCAATTACCCAGCTTGCGCCAGAAGCTTTTGCGGCTCGGTCATAGGGAAAGTGTCCCAATAAACGCCCATCTGTACTGGACAGCCAGTAAAGTTCTCCCCTGACATCGCCCACGAGTATTTTATCTTGCACCACTAACGGGCGAGTGCTGACTCTTCCTGCCAACTTATCCTGCATCCAGAGCGTTGCGCCGTTTTCTTTATCCAGCGCCCAAACCTTGCCTTTGGCATCGGTAAGATAAACATTTTTTTGACCTACTTCAGCTCCCAGGAAGGAAGAAATATCCCGCGCCCAGAGAATACTTCCTGTGCTCGCTGTAATCACCGCAACCTTACCGTTATACGCGGCAACATAAATCAAACCGTCTTGCGCGACCAGTGGTGCATCAATATCCACCATGCGCTCCAATTCTGTTCTGCCACGGGGCAATGCTATCGTCGCCTCCCAATTAGTTTTGCCGTCATTAAGGGACAAGGAGACCAGACGTCCATTGGCAAAACCTACTATTACATTGTCATCAACGATCACCGGGAGACTATTGCCCCGCAGAGTTAGTGTCGGTATGCTTCTATCATAAACCCAGATGATTTTGCCATCTTTGGCTCTCAGGCCATAAACTTTACCGTCATTGCTACGCACGATAATTCTTTCGCCGTGCACAATCGGCGGCACAAGCAATTCACTAGAGATTAATTGACTCCAACGTTGCTCGCCATTTTGTGCATCGAATGCAATGACTTCGGCTTTACTGGTACCCAAGTACAAAGTATTTTCATTTAAACTAGGGCCAGCGGAAAAATAATACGGTTTTTTTTGCTGCCAACTAACAACACCTGATGACAACTCTAGCGAAGATAAAACACCGTTACGTTGTGCAACAAATACCATTTTTTCACTCACTGCTGGCACAAGCTGACTGTAACGATCAACGCCCAAGGGTGTATTTAGTGTCGCCCAGGAAAGTGTTGCTGGATATTCTGTTGTCGCAGGGGCTGCAGGATACACTTTGGCTGGATCATTGGCGCATCCCTGCAATCCTAGCAATCCGGCTAGCAAGCCCAGCCAAACTAACGTGTTATATTTCATTTAGAGAGCTTCCTCACTCCCGGAGCTAGCAAGGTCATCCAGTTTCAGCTGGACGAAATTCCTCAATTGCCCAGTGAGTTTCGCATCATTAAGGGCTGCCTGGTAAGCCGTTTTTGCACTTTCAAACTCGCCCTTTTTATAAAAAATATCACCTTTGACAATTTCATACTGCGAACCGAAAGCGCCTGTCTCAGCTATTCCCGCATGTGTCATTGCTTCATCCAGCTTATCCTGCGACAGCAAAACTTTGGCAAGGCGGATACGAATGATGTGCTGCAAATGAACATCATTATTGTGGCTCATTGCCCATGAAAGGCGCTGGATCGCTTGATCATTCTCAGCTTTTTCAACATGCGCTTTGGCCAATGCCAGAGCTGCCAAGATGGCATAATACATGTCTGGATTTTTATCAATAATTTCAGCGCCGCGTTGTGCGGCCGTATCAACATCCCCTGAATCCAGCTCCTTCAACATTAAGTCATATTGCGCTGATACTTTTCCAGCGGTGGTTATCTGGAAATCCCGCCAGACTTTACCGCCAACAGCACCCGCGATCACAATAATCACGCCAACAATGGCAAACTTGCCATTTTTTTCCCACCAGTGTTTTAATGATTCAATCTGCTCTTCTTCAGTTTTATATTCTGCCACGGTAATACTTTCTCCTTGTAAATTCAGTAATTATTCCACTCGACCAGGCTCCTAAGAGCCTGCGTGATAACCAATCTCAGCACGGCAAACTGTGCATGCCCCTGCGAGACATACGGGCTAGTGTTCAAATATAGCCTGTAAATTTTCTATTAATTGATACTCGGCAATGGTTTTTTGCTCTATTGATTCGCGCAAATGCTTTATCGTCATGGTCTGACTTTGCACTTCATCTTCACCCATAATCAAAGCGATACGCGCACCGCTTTTATCCGCCTTTTTCATTTGTGATTTAAAACTGCCACCCCCACAGTGGGTAAGCAATTTTAACTGAGGCATTGAATTATGTATACTTTCAGCCAGTTGTAAACCTTTTGCTTGCGCCGCAGCACCGGCGACCAATAAGTAACAATCCGCCAATGGTTCGAGCTTGGTACTACCTGCCGCTTCAAGCAATGCGATCAAGCGCTCCATGCCCATGGCAAATCCCGCAGCAGGTGTAGGTTTACCACCCAAGTAGCTCACTAATGCGTCAAATCTTCCGCCAGCGCAGACAGTCCCCTGCGCACCCAAATCTTGGGTAACCCATTCAAATACCGTGTTTGAATAGTAATCCAGACCGCGAACCAGCCGAGGGTTAATCCGGTACTCAACATTTGAGGCATCCAGGTACTCTTTAAATTGCTGAAAATGTTCCGCGGACTCCTCACTGATGTAGTCTGAAAGCAGAGGTGAGTTAGCCACAATTTTTTGCGTATCTGGATTCTTACTATCCAATATCCGCATCGGATTGCTCTTGAGTCGATTTTGACTATCAGCATCCAGAGCATCAAAATGCTCACTGAAATACTCAACGATCTTTTCCCGGTAATTAGCGCGTGCTTCCGGCTGGCCTAGGGAATTTATTTCGAGCGAGACATTTTTCTCCAGCCCTAAAAGGCTCCACAGACGACGGCAAATCAGGATCAATTCTGCGTCGATATCTGGCCCTTGTAAGCCAAAAGTCTCAACCCCAACTTGATGGAACTGACGATATCGGCCTTTTTGTGGTCGTTCATGGCGAAACATCGGGCCACTGTACCAAAGTTTTTGCGTTTGATTGTAAAGCAAGCCTTTTTCTATGCCAGCACGTACGCATGCCGCGGTGCCTTCAGGCCGCAAACTGAGGCTATCCCCGTTACGATCGTCAAAAGTGTACATTTCTTTTTCAACGATATCAGTGACTTCGCCAATTGAGCGTTTAAACAGCTCGGTTTTTTCGACAATCGGAAAACGAATTTCCTGATAACCATAATTTGTAAGCACCGTGGCCACAGTGTTTTCCAGATGACGCCAAAGCGGGGTTTCATCGGGCAAAATATCGCGCATACCGCGCACAGCCTGAATCGTGTTAGACAATACCAATCTCCATAAACAAAACACCTGTGCTTTGCAGCGACAGGTGTTTGATATTCAAATACTTTTCACTTTTTACTGCTTGTCAATCGAACCTTTTGACAAACTTGAATTATCTCCAAAGGCAGGCAAACTCAGCTCAGTGGGCGTATCGTCGGCGCTGCCGACTTCATTAGAAACCATACCTGACATTGCGTTGAAATCAATACTTTGCCCCCAGTACACAATAAGCATAATAAACAATATTGCGATCGCATATGCAATATGACGAAAAGATATATACGGGCCACTCAAATCAGTTTTTGCCTTGATCCGATTCAAGCCGGGTATCTCAAGCGAGGCTACATGCTCATAGGCGTTAATAACAGGCTCTGGGGCAATAGCCAACAAATCACAATAACGTCGATAAAAACCCTTGGTATATATTGGTGCTGGCAAACGTTCGAAGTCATCCTCTTCCAATGCTTGAACCATAACTGTGCTCATACTTAATTGGGTCGCCGCTTCACGTAGCTCAAGCTTTGCTGTTTCTCGCAACTGACGCAAAAAATAACCAGGACCAATGCCGGATGAGCTTTTCAAAGCCGCTATAATTTCTTCGCGGACATTTGCTACACCACTCGGTTGCCCCCATATAGTTTCTACTTTCAATACTGGATGACTCATAACAAATTCCCTTTCAATCTTCCGGTCGCAGCAAAGTTTTCGTATATTGGGTTAATGCACCCAGACTTTACAGCAACAGTATATCCTTAAGCTCACTCCATTGAACAGCCTCATATTTTATTTCAATAATTAATACTCACAATCGGAGTTTAAAGCTGCAAAAGTGCCACTTTTCAGCACCCGTTGCGGCTAAATCTTACCGAGAGAGGTCGTGAATACATCCCCTGCAGGCTTGACGGAACCCATGCCCAACACACTCTTTAAGGAGCCTGCGAAAATCGCGTTAATTAAGTTTAAGCAAGTAAGTGGAGTTAGGAAACAAGTTTTTAAGTTGGTCAACAAACGTCTGCTCTGACGTTTTATCATTCAATGCTCTTTCTGCCAATACCGCAAAATACAAACTTTCTTCCACAGGCTCGGCTTGCTGATGAAGTTGCGCGATGATGGACTTAACACTGCGCCAATCCTCTACATGCGCCTTAACTTTCGCCAAACCTAAGAGTGAGCGACTTAAGCTTTTATCTTCTTTTAAAGCTTGCTGAAAATAAAACTCAGATTTTGTGAAATCTTGCGCATTTAACGCGCAAAACGCTGCGTTTTCCAGAGCACCAGCACGCGTTTGATACGCATCCACCGCTAATGCTTGTTTAAAAAAATATTCAGCATCCGGCCAATCGCCATTTTGACACAGAAATATCGCATAGTTATTACTGACATCGGCAAACTCTACTGATTTCCATGATGCAAGGTCAAGCGCTGTCTCAAATTGCTCTTGCGCTGCAGATGTTTTACCAAGCTCGCTGTAAACTAGTGCCAACAGTGAATTGGCCGAGAAACTTCTTGGTTCAGCAGCCAAGGCTTTATCCAGCTTCTGCTGCGCTACAGAATAATTACCTTTGGTATAATATTGTTGCGCGAGATCCACATTGATCGAGGCAATTTCACGGGAATTACCTTTTCGGTCGTTAATAGCAACACAAGCCGAAAGTGCAACACCAATAACCACTAGCAGCGCTTGTCTTAACTCACGCATTCATTAAGCGCCAGCAGCCTTAAGCATTTTTATGCTGCGCATAGTTTTATCTTTCACCTTACCGGCTAATTGCCCACAGGCGGCATCAATATCATCACCTCGGGTTTTTCGCGTCAAGGTGATCACGCCAGAGTCATGCAGTATTTGCACAAACTGTTTGATTCTCTGAGGACTAGATGTTTCATAATTCGAATTAGGGAACGGGTTAAAGGGTATTAGGTTAACTTTTGAAGGGATATCCTTGAGCAGCTTTACCAAATCACGTGCATCCGAGTCTCGGTCATTAACCCCTGCCAACATGACGTATTCAAAGGTGATTTTGCGGTGCAAGCCATTGTCGACATAACGTTGACAAGCCTGCATTAACGCCTCAATGGGATACTTTTTATTCAATGGCACCAGTTCATTGCGCAATGTATCATTGCAAGCGTGCAATGATACCGCCAGGCTCACACCCAGATCATGCGACAACTTGTCCATACCTGGTATCACACCCGCTGTACTAAGGGTTATACGACGCTTTGAAAGTCCGAAGGCATTATCTTCCAGCATGAGTTTCATTGCATCTAATACGTTGTTGTAGTTGAGCAAAGGCTCCCCCATGCCCATCATGACAACATTGGTCACTTTTCTGTCAGCACCGTCAGCATATTGCCCGAGTGCATGTGCCGCAATCCACAACTGACCAATCACTTCCGCGACCGTCAAATTGCGGTTAAAACCTTGCCGCGCGGTGGAGCAAAAAGAGCAATTCAGAATACAGCCTACTTGCGAAGATATACACAGGGTTCCTCGGCCGTTTTCCGGGATAAAAACTGTCTCAATACAATTACCATCATCTAATTGCAATAACCATTTGTGCGTACCATCAGCTGACGCCTGATCGACGGCGATTGCAGGCAGACGGCAGATGGCATTGAGTTTTAACCACTCACGCAAGTTTTTCGACAAATCTGTCATTTGATCAAAATCAATCACACCACGTTGATAGACCCATTTTACGATTTGCACAGCACGAAAAGCCTTCTCCCCATGTTCTTCGAAGAAGGCTTTTAAATCTGCCAGACTCAAGTCCAGCAAATTTTGCTTTAGCGCATTATCCGCCATTGGCAGGATTTCCATTCTTGGATAGATCCCTAACCGCGCGGACAAATTTCTTCCGCGGAAAAAAAGAAAGCAATTTCAGCTTTTGCCGTCTCTGCTGCATCAGAACCATGTACGGCATTGGCGTCTATGCTATCGGCGAAATCCGCGCGAATTGTGCCAGGAGCCGCTTCTGCAGGATTAGTTGCACCCATGATCTCACGGTGTTTAGCGATGGCGTTTTCACCTTCGAGGCAAGAAATCATGACAGGGCCTGAGGTCATAAAACCCACCAAGTCATTATAAAATGGTCTTTCCGCATGCACTTCATAAAATTGGCCTGCCTGTTCCTTGCTAAGATGCGCCATCTTGCCAGCAATTATTTGCAAACCCGCTTTTTCGAAACGCGCGTAGATTTCACCTATCACGTTTTTCGCCACTGCATCAGGTTTGATAATAGAAAGTGTACGTTCAATAGCCATTTTTGTTACTACTCCAGTTCAATATTCTTGGGGTTCAAATTCTTCGATAAGCAGCCTTCAGCTACCAGCTCGATTTTAGGTGGGCAATTTTACCGATTGCCCCCTTTTTAAGCAAACACATAACGCTCTTATTTAAGTATTATTTTTTGCAAAGGCGTTTTATAACTCACAATCGGCGTTCAAACTATGTTCCCGTTATCAGCGCTCGTAGTGGCCAAACCTTATCGAGAGTGTTTGGCAGCATGGATGCTGCCGCCAAACCTACAAAGACGTATATACGGCATCTCTCAGTAAGGTTTGGCCGCTACGGGTGCTGGAAGGTGCTACTTTTGCAACTTTGGACTCCGATTGCGTGTTATTACTCATAATCGGGGTCGTGGAGACGTAACCAATACAGGACAGGACTACCAGGGCGATATTAACTGCCTTACCTTATCTATGCCCTCTGCTTAATTTTCAATTAACCCGCAATGGCCAAAATACAACATTAAAATGTGTTGCAGTTAACGAATTTCGTAATAGCTACTTGAAATCTTTTTAATTTTCGCGTTAAGTACATCATGCATCAACGAATTAGGGAGTTACGATTCAATCCAATTTAACCGGACTATAGCCAATGTTTTTAGCCAGATAAATGGCAGTCTGACCGCAAATATTGTCAAATTACCGACTATCGCAATGCAAAATGGATTACCATTGTCCGGGCTAAGTGGTGATTTTGTTGGGCATGTTACACTTTTATTCAACAGTACGCCCAACAGCAAAAAAACGGAGTTTTGATCGGCGATAAAAACACAACTAAAAATACACGCTAATCCAGGAAAGTGGCCAAACAAATAACTTAAATATAGAGCATATTCGATTATGACTGAAAACCTGATGAAATTATCCCTACTACTAATGAGCGTACTCATTCTCGTTGCCTGTGGATCTGCCGAAGACGCGACACCAACAGAAGATTCAGATATCGAGCCCCCATTTGTTAAAGAAGTGATCCCCTCCTCAGTCAGCGTTAATCAAAAAGTTGACCTAAATCAATCCCCCATCGTTTTTCGCTTAAGTGAAGGCATTAAGGAAAGCAGCTTGACGGCGCTAAACGCACGAGAAATAACCGACTCCAACAATGAGCCACTCGATGCGACCTGGTCCTTTTCATTCAGCAATAACAACCTTACTTTAACGTTTAATACTTTACCATTACCGGCTAGCGAGACATTCACCATTGACTTAGGAGACTTGACTGACAACGCAGGCAATCACTTAGCCTATACTGCCAGCTTGGACACCCCCAGTGCATACGGTATCATCGTTATCGCTAACGGCCTGGAAGGGAGCGAAACCATCACAGTAGAAATGCAAAGTACGAGAAACACTAATACAAAGGGTTCTACTGTAGCAAGCGCAGATTCTCCGTCGGGATTCATCAACGGTAATCTTGTCGATGGTGAATCATTTATGCTGTCCATGACCAACTTCCCGGAAAGCAAATTTTGTTCACTCTCGTCAACTTTCGGCACCATTAACGAGCGGAATGTTTCGGTTGAAGCGACCTGCCATAACGTTCTGCCATATTTTGCAGATGCGCCGAAATGGAACGATTATTATAACAACGGGAACGGCAAGCCTTCATTTGTTCATGGTGGCGAGCAGCGCGCTTTAACCATTATTGGCTATAACTCTTGCGATAACATCGAAACCACCGACAAACTTGGCGTCTTTAACTGGGCTTGCGAGGAAATCAGCGATGCCGATGCGACTAAAATCCGCGTTTTCAGCACCTCGTTGAAAACAGGCAAAGGGCTTAGCGACTTACTAACATTTGAGACCACACCTGACTGGAAAAAAAATTCGCTGAGCGTCAAACAGAGTGGCCAAATCATACAAACGACCACAGACGCGATCTGGTGGAACAATCCAGTATTGCTCACCCCCGCCGCACCAGAACTTACGGTAGAAAGTGCGATTTATGTACATAAAGACACCAGTAGCTCAGGGGCTGACCCTAAACAGGCTTTCGAAATTCGCAACCGGGGAATCGCTTTGGTCATAGACCCCGCAACCGTGCTGGTCACTAAACTTAAAGGTATATTAGTAGATAATTCAGTAGGGTCTAAGAATCGAACAAATTTTTGGATAGAAGGGAAATTTGACTCTCAATCCAGGAATGCCGGCATTGTATTGAAATCCACCGGTTTTGGTCGATTGAATAACCTAGCAATCAGCAACAGCAAAGATTACGGCATTAGTATTAGTAAATCGCCTTTAGTTACATTAACCAATGTAAATTCAATCGGCAATACATCTTCTGGACTCATTGTTGATGAAAGTAGCCATTTAGAATTAGGCGTTGGCATTGAGCTTATCAATTCTACATTTTCTCAAAATGGCGAGTCAGGCATTGTTTTAAACAGTCAGTACTCCAAACTGATTAATGTGCATGCTATGAATAATCAGAATAACGGAATTGTGATTAAAAAAGGCAACAACTCTCTTTCTGGAATCTTTACCAGCAACAATTTAAATAATGGCCTTGTCATCAGCAGCAGCCAAAATAATTTATTAAGCATGATTACCTCAAGCAATAATAACGGTCATGGCGTTAACTTTATCAAAGACAGCATTAACAGTGCTCGATACAATAATGTGTACGCCGTTAGCGCAGTCAACAACAAACTTAGCGCTATACATTATGATGATGCCATCGCACAAAGCGACATTGACAGCAACAAAGTATCGAATATCCTTGACGCTTACAATGCGGCCACTAACTGCTTCAATTGCGAAAACATCAGCAGCATCTCGACAGACACTACGCCGCCCGATGACATTTTTGTCAGTGTCGCCAGCGACAGCACGGTTGCCAACTATGATGCAGCTAATGGCGTCGGCAAAGGTAACATAAAAAATTACCTCCACCTGGAAAACCTCTATCGAAACTGGGCAAGCGGAGACTTGCCAACTGATACAGCAGGTGCAGGCAGTTGTTTAGCTGACGATCAAATTTTTTGCCTTATTCGAGACAGCAGCCTGTTGAGCTCAGACACACTGGCACGGAATGTTGTCAACGTGCCCACTGGTGAAATCAACTTCAACTACCTTGGTGAAAGTAGTATCACTTACCTGGAAAACAGCCTGGAAATAAACACCGACAGCATCGGCAATAATAATGGCTTTTGTGAAGCGAATGAAACCTGCATTCGTATTCATAATACCGGCAGCTATCAAGGACATGGTGCTTTAGTGGATTACAGCGGCACAAATGATATTTGGTCTGCACTAGGAATCACCTTAAAGCAGTACGAATTTAACGGTTACTAGCGGGAATTTCTTACTACTCACAATCGTAGTTCAAGGTTGCAAAAGTGCTACCTTTCCGGCACCCGTAGCGGCAAGGCCTTAACGAGAGACGCCGTGAATATGTCCCTATAGGCTTGGCGGCAGCACATCCATGCTGCCAACACTCTCGATAAGCCCTTGCCACTATGAGCGCTGATTACCGGAAAATGTTAGAACTCAAATTGTGAAACATAAAAAAGCCTGGCTTGAAGCCAGGCTTTTTTATGTTTATTTTTTAACCCCACGTTTCGACGCTCACTGCAGGCGGTTAAAAAACTGCACCTTTGCCGCTGCTATGTAACTCCGATAGTGAGTAAACCTTTATTCGCGCTCTTCGATCCAGGCCATTTGGATCGCTTCGAGAATTTTTTCACCGGAACGCTGCGGTTCATCATCGAATTCCTCCAACTCCAGAACCCATTCGTGCAAATCCGTAAAACGTACAAATTTTGGGTCTATTTTCGGATGCTTTTCATCCAGCGCAATTGCCACTTCAAGCGAATCAGTCCATTTTAAATTCATAACCATCACCTAATGATTTTCAGACACCATGTTAATGGTATATTTTGGAATTTCAATCACCAAATCTTCATCGTCCACCACCGCCTGACAACTTAAACGCGACTCAGGCTCAAGCCCCCACGCTTTATCCAGCATATCATCTTCCTCTTCAGTTGCTTCTTGCAAAGAATTATAACCTTCGCGCACGACAACATGGCAGGTGGTACAGGCGCAAGATTTTTCACAAGCGTGCTCTATATCTACGTCATTTTTTAAAAGCGCATCACAAATGGTTACACCCTTTTCGGCTTCAATTACCGCGCCTTCTGGGCACAACTCTTCATGTGGCAATACTATTATTTGTGGCATTACATTTCCTATTTCTCAAAATCTTCAAGCTTGTGACCTGACATTGCTTTCTCGATATTCTGGTTCATTCTTTTCTGCACATAAAAATCACAAACTTTCTCAACATTTTCAATACTGGCTTTTATTGCATCAGCATCGTCGATTTTTCTGGTTGCTTTTAATTCAGTCAGGGCTGATTGTATCATCGACAACTCTTCGGCATTTAACATTACATCTGCATCTTCCGCCAGCGCGGCTTCTAACGCCAGGATTTCACGGTCAGCCTCAACTTGCTGCTCTCGCAACTTGCGCAATGCAAGATCTGACTCAGCGTTGTCAAAAGAGCTAAGTAACATATTTTCGATTTCTGTTTCAGACAAGCCGTAAGACGGTTTAACTTCTATGTGACTACTGACACCGCTGGTTTTTTCCAGCGCGGTCACGCTTAAAAGCCCGTCGGCATCAACCTGAAAGCTTACTTCAACCCTGGCCGCTCCAGCAACCATAGGTGGAATACCTCTCAGTTCAAAGCGCGCTAATGAACGACAATCATCAACCACCTCGCGTTCGCCCTGTACAATATGAATGGCGATTGCGGTTTGACCATCTTTGTAGGTGGTAAACTCCTGCGCTCTGGCGATTGGTATGGTGGTATTGCGCGGTATTATTTTTTCGACCAGACCACCCATGGTTTCCAAACCGAGAGACAATGGAATGATGTCCAATAACAACATTTCACTTTCTGGCTTGTTGCCCGCTAAAATATCTGCCTGCAACGCAGCGCCAATGGCAACCACTCTGTCAGGATCAATATCGACCAGGGGCTGCTGACCAAAAAACTCGCCAATTTTTTCCCGCACCAATGGAACTCGGGTTGAACCACCGACCATCACGATCTGCAATACATTATTTTTATCGATGCCAGCATCACGCAACGCCTGACGGCAAGGTTTTAGCGTACTTTGCACCAGCGGCATAACCAAGTTATTAAATGTCTCTCTATTCAGTCCGCCTTGCCATTGCACGCCATTAGATAGCGCTAAATCAAATTGATAATACTCGGTGTCCGTCAGCTGTTCTTTGGCCGTTTTAGCCGCATTAGTCAGCTCTCTCAGCAACTTATGATTCAGCTCGCCAGGACGGGATTGCTCAATCAACCAATTGACGAGTGCCATGTCAAAATCATCACCACCCAAGGCGGTATCGCCAGCGGTTGCGAGAACTTCAAACACGCCTTTGTTCAAACGCAGAACTGAAATATCAAAAGTGCCACCACCCAGATCGAAAACCACAATATCGCCTTCGGCGCCAGAATCTAGCCCGTAAGCAATTGCCGCGGCTGTCGGCTCGTTCAACAAACGAAATACATTCAGACCGGCTAACTCCGCTGCGGCTTTGGTCGCCTGTCGTTGCGCTTCATCAAAATAGGCCGGCACGGTGATGACCGAACCCAACAAATCGCCGCCCAAGCTTTTCTCAGCTCTTTGGCGCAATGTTTTTAAAATTTCGGCGGAGATCTGTACCGGACTTTTTTCACCGGCAATCGTCTTGATGTAAGGCATCTTAGAGCCTGAATCACGGGTGACGAATTCATAGGGAAGTTGACTACCGATAGTTTTAATATCATCAATGCCCCGACCCATAAAACGTTTTACCGAGATGACAGTATTTAAAGGATCTGTAGCGGCCGCACGTAATGCATTTGCGCCTACAACAATTGAGTCATCGGATAAATAACGCACCACCGAAGGTAACAAGTTTTCGCCGCCTTCATCAGCCAACGTCTCTGCATGGCCACTACGCACGGTCGCCACTAGGGAGTTTGTTGTACCAAGATCAATGCCGACAGCCAGCTTGTGTTGATGGGGGGCAGTCGATTGACCTGGCTCTGATATTTGCAATAACGCCATTGAGTATCCTTAATTTATATTTTTCAACCTGTCGGACGAATTTTATTACAGATCCTATGACCGTAGGAGCCTGTCCGAGACTAAATCACATTTCTGTGAGGAATCTCAGCTAGGAGCCTGTCCGAGAATGGGAGCCGTAGCGAGGGAAATTCATTTTAGTGCAGTATTTTCGATCGTTTGAGGTTAATAGCCGTAGCTATTCACAGAAAAGGATCGGAAATAATGTGCAAAATAAATTTTCCCCAGTAGGTTCTCCATTCTCGGACAGGCTCCTAGTTTTCATAACGTGAATAAAGATTTTCCATCTCTTCATGCAGGCGGGAATAAAATTGCATTTTCCTGACTTCAGCGGCGATGGACTTATAATCCACCTCTTCTGGCTGGAACATTTGGCTCAGATTATCTATCAATCTGTTTGATTGTTTGTCTAACATTACTGACAACTCATCCAGGTGCGCCATGGGGTCCGATGCCTGCTTGACCGACGCCAATGACTCTCTAAGCTCCATTTGCTGCATCAAGAACTCAGGATCCATGATGGTATTGGTTTCGTCATTTAACACAATGCCATTTAGTTCGAGCAGATATTTGGCTCGAGTCAACGGGCTTTTCAGTGTGTTATACGCATCGTTAATCATGGCGGCTTGCTGAACAGATATTGCTTGTTCAGAACCGCTACTGCTAGCAAATTTATCAGGGTGTAATTTTGTTTGTAGCTCACGATATCGACTTGTCAGTTCTGACAAGTCGATATCGAATTGAGCGGCTAAACCGAATACCGCAAAAAAATTATTTTTATTATACATACTGGAGATAAAATCTATGAAATTCGACCGGATTCGATTGAAAGAGGTTTATACAGTAAAGCTTTCACCACAACCGCACTCACCCGAAATATTGGGGTTATTGAACTTAAACCCTTCATTCAATCCCTCTTTAGTGTAATCCAGCTCTGTTCCGTTGAGATAAAGCAAACTTTTCTTATCGATAATTATTTTCAGTCCATGATCCTCAAAAACCTCATCAACTTCCTCAATATTATCGGTAAACTCTAGAACGTAAGCCATGCCAGAACAGCCACTGGGTCTTACGCCCAAACGTAAACCAACGCCTTTACCTCGACTTTCAAGAAAGGCTCTGACACGGTCTGCTGCAGAATTTGTCATTGTAACGCTCATTTACACATCCTCATCTAACCTATTAGTGCGCGGCCCACTGAATCTTGGACAGGTCAACACCATCTTTAAACATTTCCCAGAGTGGCGAAAGCTCGCGAAGTTTATTTACCTTATCGCGAATCAGTGTGATGGTGTAGTCAATATCTTCTTCTGTGGTAAAGCGGCCAATAGTGAAACGAATTGAGCTATGCGCCAATTCATCATTCCTGCCTATTGCTCGCAGCACGTACGATGGTTCGAGACTCGCCGAAGTACACGCCGAACCGGAAGAAACAGCGATGTCCTTGAGCGCCATAATCAATGATTCGCCTTCAATAAAGTTAAAACTAACATTGATGTTACCGGCAATACGATGATCCATATCACCGTTAATATAAATTTCTTCCATATCGCTTATGCCCTGGTACAGTTTGTCTCGAAGCATTCTTATGCGTTCGTTTTCAGCAGCCATCTCTAATTTGGCGAGACGAAAGGCTTCACCCATGCCGACTATCTGATGCACCGCTAAAGTGCCGGAACGCATGCCGCGCTCATGTCCACCGCCGTGCATTTGCGCTTCCAAACGGATTCTTGGCTTACGTCTCACATAAAGTGCGCCGATACCTTTTGGACCATAGGCTTTGTGTGCTGAGAATGACATTAAGTCGACTTTAGTGTTTTCCATATCAATCGGCACTTTACCTGCACTTTGCGCACCATCGACATGGAAAATAATGCCTTTGGAACGGGTTAGCTCACCAATGGCGGCAATATCCTGGATGACACCAATTTCGTTATTCACATGCATGATGGAAACCAAAACAGTATCATCTCGCATTGTTGCTTCAAGCTTGGCCAAATCAACCAGACCGTTTTCTTGAGGGTCCAGGTAGCTAACTTCAAAGCCTTCACGCTCTAATTGACGGCAAGTATCCAGTACGGCTTTATGTTCGGTTTTCAGGGTAATGATGTGCTTACCTTTCTTCTGATAGAAATGGGCAGCACCTTTAATCGCCAAATTGTTCGACTCTGTCGCGCCCGAGGTCCAAACGATCTCTTTTGGGTCTGCGTTTATGAGATCTGCAACATCTTGTCTCGCTTGTTTAACCGCATCATCTGCATCCCAACCAAATTTATGCGATCTGGAAGCGGGATTACCAAAGTTTTGATCAATGGTCAGATGGTGACACATTTTTTCAGCAACACGCGGATCAACCGGTGTTGTCGCTGAGTAATCAAGATAAATCGGTAATTTCATGTAATTCTCCACTCAATAACTAAATAGTTGTAGGTTATCAA
>CALZHW010000020.1:0-7527 GCA_945787125.1 uncultured Ectothiorhodospiraceae bacterium | reverse complement strand
TGTTCATTGATACCCATTGCCAACAATACGTGACTGGGTTTCCCCGATTTGCTGGCACACGCCGAGCCACTGGTCACCGCAATATTGCTACTATCCAACTGCATTAGTAATGTTTCGCCATCGATTCCCGGAAAACCGAAAAAAGTAGTATTCGGCAAGCGATGCGCCTCTTTGGCAAATAAAACACTGCCAGGAACTTTAATTAATTCTTGCTCGAGATAGTGTCTCAGCTTTTCTATTTTTTGCCGATTCGCCACCAGTCTTTGCTGGGACAACTCGGCCGCTTTAGCAAAACCCACAATGGCGGCTATATTTTCTGTGCCTGAGCGTAAATCTCGCTCCTGCCCGCCGCCGTGCAACAAAGGCTTAATAATCAAGGCCTTATCGTAAATTAATGCACCAATACCTTTCGGGCCATGGATTTTATGCGCCGACAAACTCATCAAGTTAATACCTAGCGCTTTAAAATCGACTTCGATTTTACCCAAGGCTTGTACAGCATCGGTATGCACTAAGTGCCCATGCTGTCTGGCAATGATACTCAAACCGGCTAAATCTTGAATGCTGCCAGTCTCGTTATTTGCGAGCATGATACTCAGTAACGCTAGTTTACCTGTGTTTATGCAGTAATCTTCCACTACATCCAGCGAAACTTCTCCTGCATAATTTACCGCAAGCTCGGTAACATCAATGCTGCTTGCTAAAGATCTCGCGATATCTCTCACGCTGGGGTGCTCGATCGCTGAATAAGCCAGGGAAGTGATACCCATTCCCGCTATACACCCTTTGATCGCCAAGTTGTTTGCTTCCGTTCCGCCGCTGGTAAACAGCAGCTGGGACGGATGCGCATTGACCGCTTGAGCGATCACTTCTCGCGAAGTTTCAACCGCATGACGCGACTGTCTACCCAGTGCATGCAGGCTCGAAGGGTTGGCATAATTGGTAGACATGCACTCCTGCATGGCTGCCAGCACTTCCGGCAATAGTGGTGTTGTGGGCATTGTGATCAAAATAAATCACGGCCGAATCAGCTATATCACATCATTGCAGCGGGCTTTCCGATTGGATCATCATCCTGTTGAAACAAATTATCTTGCTCGGTGAATTCCACGGTATTTTTCAGTTTTTCGCGTTGGTCACGATCACGAACTAATTGACCGAGACTAATATCGCTAAGGAAATCATAAATTTGTTTGCTCAAGTCACACCATAATTCATGTGTTAAACATGGCTCACCATCATGACAGTCCCCTTTACCGCCACATTTTGTTGCGTCAATTTTCTCATCAACTGCAGTGATGACTTGGCCAACAGCAATTTCATCAGCTTCACGACTTAATCGGTATCCACCACCTGGGCCTCTGGCACTATCTACCAAACCGTTTTTACGCAGCTTAGAGAATAGTTGCTCGAGATAAGATAATGAAATACTTTGTCTTTTAGATATATCTGATAACGTAATTGGCCCGTTATCATAATTTATCGCCAAGTCCAGCATGGCGGTAACGGCATAACGCCCCTTTGTGGTAAGTCTCATATTACACCCTGCCTTGTGTGTCTGAAGTTACATTTATTATATTGACTAACCTGGTAACATTACAGTTCCCTACTGATTCTGTCAACTATTTAACCATTGATATTTTGTGAGATTAGCTGTGGTTTTGCAAGAGAATTCAGCAAAGTGTTACCTAACTCAAGTTTTCGGCGGTCAAAATGACAAAAGCGCCACCTTCCAGCACCCGCAGCGGCAACACCTTATCGAGAGACGCCGTGAATACGTCCTTGTAGGCTTAAAAGGCAGCATCCCTGCTGCTAACGCTCTCAATAAGGTGTTGCCGCTACGAGCGCTGATTGCGGGGAATAAGTTTGAACCCCGAAACTTGAGTTACCTAAGTATCATATCAACTACGCTGAATTTTATCCTTATCAGTAATATCGCTGTCAGTACTAATGATTTCACAGGAGTCTAGGTTGGGTAGCTCAATATCCTCAAGCTGGGCTCCCATTTGCCTTAACGCCTGACACATTTTATCCTGCTTTTCATCCATTATGTGAATGTGATCCAACATGCGATTTACTGCATTAGCCAGTGGGTCGGTCATATCTTTGGTCGTACCATAGGCATCAAAACCCATTTTTTGTGCAATATCTTGCCGGCGCTTATCATGCTCTTTTAGCTTCGCCACCATTCGACCTGGCACACCGACAATACTTGCCCCGGCGGGCACGTCTTTGACCACCACCGCATTTGAGCCAATACGTGCATTTTGTCGCACCGTAATCGGCCCTAACACCTTAGCGCCCGCACCAATCACGACGCCATCTTCTAAAGTAGGATGTCTTTTACCTGGATCCCAGCTAGTTCCGCCAAGTGTAACCCCGTGGTAGATAGTGCAATCGTCACCAATTTCTGCCGTTTCTCCAATAACAACGCCCATACCGTGATCAATAAAAAAACGCCGACCAATTTTGGCACCAGGATGAATTTCGATACCGGTAATAAAACGCGCCACATAGGAGACCGCCCGCGCCAGCCACTTCAATCCATGTCGCCATAACCAATGCCCGAGACGATGAGCTAGCAAGGCGTGCAAACCCGGATATGTTGTAATAACTTCAAACCAGTTTCGTGCGGCAGGGTCGCGCTCAAATACACAAGCGATATCTTCTTTTAAATTTACCAACATATTCAATTAATTCTATTCATTATTTCAAGTCGTGAGTCATGAGCTGTGAGTTAAACAGCATGAGTTTACCCTAAGGCTGATTATTGTCGATTTCAACAGATTCTGCAGAATTTCTTTGCAGCCACTTGTATTTTCGCCCTTCAGCAGCACTCAGGATACCTCTTAATATGTTAACTTCTGTTTTATCCAGCTGCGCTCGGTTAAATAAACGTCGCAAACGCCGTAGCAATTTATTGCAACTGGGTGGCTTTAAAAAGCCTATCGCCGTCAAACTGGTTTCTAAATGCTGATAAAAACCCTCTAAATCACGGCCATCAGCCAGTTCATCGCCAGCATCACCCACATCTCCAGGCAGTGTTTGCAACTCTTGCAAGCAGGACTGCTGATAGAGTTCATAACATATTACCTGAGCTGCAGCGGCAATATTTAATGATGAAAATTCTGGGTTTGTTGGGATATGCAACAAATTATGGCATTTATCTAATTCCTCGTTTGTTAACCCAGCATCTTCCCTGCCAAACAGGATGGCGATATTTTGCTTACTGGATGACTTTGTGGTTTGCTCAGCAAACTCTCGCGGCGTTAACTGCGGCATGTCAATTGAACGCAAACGAGCGCTTGCACCGACAACAAGCTGGCAATCAGCTAAAGCCTCGGGCAATGTCTGACATACCGCTGCTTGCTGTAATATATCGATTGCCCCTGTGGATCGCGCTGTTGCAACCGGTGATGGAAAATCCCTAGGATTCACCAGATAAAGTTGTGACATGCACATATTTTTCATGGCACGCGCTACTGCACCGATATTACCAGGATGACTGGTTTCGATTAATACGATTCGAATGTTTTGCGAAAGATTCATAACTGTTTTGACGAAAATATAAACTTATCCATTGCCCATTGCCATAGTGGCGCCATAACCCTAAAATACGCAGCCCTGGGAGCCTGTCCGAGAATGGGAGTCGTTACGAGGGAAATCCGTTTTAGTGCAGATTTTTCGATCGCTTGAAGTTAATAGCCGTAGCTATTCGCTGAAAAGGATCGGGAAATGTGTGCAAAACGGGTTTTCCGCAGTAGGCTTCCCATTCTCGGACAGGCTCCTAGTGCCAGCGCTATTGTAAGCCGAATATTGCATTATGCGTTATATTTATTCGTCTGGTAAATTGGTAAACCTCGGACACCGTCTATTCACTCTAAAATTTGAACGGTGCCTATATTATCTCAACCAAATTGGAGCGTTATCAAATGCAACCCATGGCTAACATCGCCATTCGTGCTGCACGAGCAGCAGGAAGCGTCATCATTCGGTCGCTCAACCAGATCGACAACCTTAACATCGTGGAAAAATCGCACAATGATTTTGTCACGGAAGTTGATCAGCAGGCCGAACAAGAAATCATAAAAGCCATTTCAAGGGCTTACCCCGACCATGCTATTCTCGCTGAAGAAAGCGGTGCAGCAGGTGACAATGAGTTCCAATGGATTATCGATCCGCTGGACGGCACAACTAATTTTTTACATGGTTTTCATCATTATGCAGTTTCAATAGCCGTCAAGCACAAAGGCCGGCTTGAGCATGCTGTGATTTACGACCCCATGCGCGATGAGCTTTTTACCGCCAGTCGCGGAGAAGGCGCTCGATTAAACGACCGCCGAATTCGGGTTACTCAACGGAAAAGACTGCAAGGAGCATTGCTGGGTACCGGTATCCCTTTTCGTGATGATCAGGATTTAGAGGCTTACCTCAAGACACTTAGAGTATTGATTACTGATACCGCGGGCATTCGCCGCGCCGGATCAGCCGCTCTCGATCTCGCCTACGTGGCTGCTGGTCGCCTGGACGGTTTCTGGGAATTTGGTTTGAACCCATGGGATATGGCAGCAGGCTGTCTGCTCATACAAGAGGCTGGAGGATTAGTTACCGATATAGATGGCAGTGACAATCATTTGGAAACCGGCAATGTACTAGCCGCGAATCTCAATTTACAACAGCAAATGCAGGCTCGCTTGAGTACACTTAAATAAAAGTATTACGCTTTTTTTTGTCTCGTGCCAGAGCGTATAAAGCTGGGATAAAATAACTGAAAAGCGCAGCCTTCGACCGCCCGTAGCAGAAAATCCTTACCGAGAGACGCCGTGAATACGTCCTTGCAGGCTTGACGGCAGCATCCATGTTGCCAACACTCTCGATAAGTCCTTGCCACTACGAGCGCTGATTACGAGAAATAGCTTGAACTCCGATTGTGAGTTAAAAAAAACCGAAACAACGTGACAAAACTATGCCAATCAATAGCCCATGGATTATTAACACGGACACACTGGAGCAGCAGCTTGCTACCAACAATGTTATTGTTGTTGACATGGGTAGCAAAGACTCCTACAGCTTGCAGCATATTCCTGGCGCACGTTTTATTGATTACAATACCATTGTTAAAAACCAGACACCTATCATGGGCATGCTGCCGGATAATGCGCAATTATCCAAAGCACTGTCAAACGTCAGCATAAGACCCGACGACTACGTGGTGGCATACGATAATGAAGGCAGTGGCAGGGCAAGTCGCTTGCTTTGGACGCTGGAAATCGCCGGACATGAAAAATTATCACTGTTGGATGGCGGCATTGACCACTGGCTGCAACAGAATAAAGCCGTGTCACACACGATACCTGAATATTCCGTCAGTCATTATGTAACTAAGCTGGACAATATGCACGGTGTAGCCACTACCGATTACATACTGTCACAACTGAGCAATGCACAGGTTAAAATTCTTGATGTTAGATCAGCGGGCGAATTTAATGGCGTAGATATTCGCGCCAATCGTGCCGGGCATATTCCGGGCGCGGTTAACATCGATTGGCTTCGATTGAAAGATCCCGGCACACAAAAATTACTTGAACAAAACAGCCTGATGCGCCTGCTAGAAAAAAATGGCATTACACCTGACAAAGAAATTATCGTACATTGTCATTCACATCATCGCTCTGCCCTGGCCTATGTCGCACTAAAAAATCTTGGTTATGCTGCGGTGAAAGGCTATCCCGGCTCCTGGTCGGAGTGGGCAACTCGAACCGATACTCCCATAGAAAGTTAACTATATGTCAATCGAATCATTAACAGAAAACAATAAAACACCAGTAGAAAAAACAGCGCCTGGCAAATCCGGAAAAATTAGCAAGCCCGCTAAATCTTCTGGTCACACACCAATTATGCAGCAATATTTGCGCATTAAAGCCGACCACCCGAATAGTATATTATTTTATCGGATGGGTGACTTTTACGAACTATTTTTCGATGATGCAAAAAAAGCGTCGCAAATTCTCGGCATTACCTTGACCGCTCGCGGCCACTCTGCCGGTGAGCCGATTCCAATGGCCGGCGTGCCGTATCATTCCGTCGAACCCTATTTCGCCAAATTAATAAAATGCGGTGAATCAGTGGTGATTTGCGAGCAAGTGGGCGATCCAGCCACGGGCAAAGGCCCGGTCGAGCGTCAGGTAGCGCGAATCTTGACGCCAGGTACCGTAACGGATGAATCCTTACTGGAAGAACGACAAGATAATTTGCTAACTGCAATTCATTGCGAAAACGCGCTATGGGGCATCGCCTCACTCGAATTAAGCAGTGGACGGTTTTCAATTATGGAACTGGACAATATTGATGCCGTAAAGGCCGAACTTGAAAGACTGCATCCGGCGGAATTGCTCGTAAGTGAAATGTTAGAACATGATTTCGCACGAACCGGGCAAACGGGCAAAAGTGGATTACGTCGACGCGCGCCGTGGTTATTTGATTATGAAAACAGCGTGCGTCAGCTGAAAAATCAATTCCAAGTTCATGATCTAAGCGCCTTTGCCTGCGAAGAAATGACAGTCGCCATCAGCGCTGCAGGCTGCCTGTTAGACTATGTTAAAGACACACAAAAAAGCGCTCTGCCGCATATTAAAAATTTACAAGCAGAAAAATTTAGCGACAGCATTATTATCGATGCCGCTACTCGGCGCAATTTGGAGATCGAATACAACCTCAGCGGCGGCAAAGACAATACCTTGGCGAGCATTATGGATTTCACCGCCACCGCCATGGGTGGCCGCATGTTACGACGCTGGCTCAACCGCCCTATCAGAGACAGTAAAATTCTAGAGCAGCGCTATAATGCCATCGAAGAATTAATCACTCATCAATACTACGAAGATTTGCGCGAAGTCCTGCGTTATATCGGTGACATGGAACGCATCCTCGCGCGGGTCGCACTGCAAACTGCACGACCGAGAGACCTGGCCGTTATCCGAGATTCTCTGGCAAGAATTCCAGAACTGCAAGCAACGTTAAATCAATGCAACGGCGTAAGTCGACTTACTGACCTACGCAATGATGTCGACCCAAATACGGAAGTACTGCAATTACTGCAAGCTGCCATTATTGAAAACCCACCCGTAGTGCTACGCGATGGCGGTGTGATTGCACCCGGATATGATGCAGAACTTGATGAACTCAGAACCCTGCGCGAACACAGCGACCAATTTCTTATCGAACTAGAACAAAAAGAAAAAACCGCCACCGGCATTAACAGTTTAAAAGTGGGCTACAATCGCGTACACGGCTATTACATCGAAATCAGTAAGCTTAACATTAAAGATATCCCAGGACACTACATTCGACGCCAAACACTAAAAGCCAGTGAACGTTACATTACCCCCGAGCTAAAAAGCTTTGAGGATAAAATTCTCAGCGCCAAAGAACGCGCGCTGGCAAAAGAAAAAAACCTGTATGAAATTATTCTACAAGAATTGCAAAACCATATTAACGCCTTGCAAATCACCGCCGCAGGTATTGCTG
>CALZHW010000019.1 GCA_945787125.1 uncultured Ectothiorhodospiraceae bacterium | reverse complement strand
GTGTCAAGAGTTTTTTTGGGATAATTTCGCTGAGTAGTTACAATAAGCTTAAATATTATGAAAGATTCTTCTTCGCCTTCTGAAAAAAGTATCCAACGCTTCTGGGATAACTACATAGATTTAATTAGAAAAAAAGGGATTAAAACCGGCGAGCAGCGTTGGTATGTCTATCAAGCAGAGCAATATATCAAGGCGTATGCTGATTTACGCTTGGCACAGCACACACCCGATAATGTGACTCAATATCTCAATAAACTCGGTCAGGAAACCCAGTTAGCGGACTGGCAGTTTCGTCAGGCCATTCTTGCTATACAGAATTTGTTTGTATTAACGAAATCTCCTTGGCTCGACGAGGTGGACTGGTCTCATTGGCTACAGTCCAGCACATCACTAACCGCGAATCATCCGACTCTCGCGCGTGAATATTTTCCACCGGACGGGGGTTTTGTCTCGGAAAAACAAACCCTTGAACAGAAGCAAGCTGGTCTCAAAGCGGTAAAACAAAAGCATAAAGTGGTCTTATCCGAATTTATAGCCGAAGTTCGTCGACGTGCGTATTCTATTCGAACTGAACAAGCTTATTTGGAATGGATAGTTCGATTTTTCGCCTATTATGACAGTGAACCTCTAGCATCTCTCACCAGCAAACACGTCTCGCACTACTTGGAGTATCTGGCAGTCAATCGCAATGTTGCGGCAAGTACCCAAAATCAAGCGTTAAATGCGTTGGTTTTTTTGTTTCACCAAGTCATGAAACAACCGCTGGATGATTTAGAGGGATTCGTTCGCGCAAAACGACCTAAACAGCTGCCAGTAGTTTTAACACGCAGTGAAGTAGACAAACTATTATCTCAATTGAGCGGCACACAGTGGCTAATGACATCATTGCTCTATGGTGCAGGCATGCGATTAATGGAATGCATTCGTTTGCGGGTGATGGATATTGATTTTGAGTATCGACAAATTGTCATCCGTGATGGCAAAGGTCAGAAAGATCGTGTGGTTCCCTTACCGCAAAAAGTGATTCCCGCACTTAAAGCGCATATAGAAAAAAGAAAAGGACAGCATGACAAAGATTTGGCAGTTAACTTTGGCGGTGTTTATTTGCCGCATGCACTAGAAAGAAAATACCCCAATGCCGCAACAGAATGGAAATGGCAATATGTTTTTGCCAGTGCGCGTTTGTCTGTTGATCCGCGCAGTGGGAAGACTCGTCGTCATCATATACACGAAAACACCCTGCAAAAATCTGTTAAAATTGCATCAGATGCAGCAGGAATTTTAAAAAAAGTGAATTGTAGAGCCATGCGCCACAGTTTTGCGACACACCTACTAGAATCGGGTTATGATATTCGAACCGTGCAAGAATTGTTAGGCCATGCCGATGTATCTACCACGATGATTTATACCCATGTACTGAATCGGGGAGGCAAAGGCGTGGTAAGCCCACTGGATCAACTATAACTGGAGCCCAAAGGATCACAATATTATGGAAACAAAATACACGATTCATTTTGCACGACCTGTTTTCGAGAGGCTTACCCTTGAGGTTACGGCCTCCAGTGAAGAAGAGGCCATTTTTAGTGCAGTCCATACCTTAATGACCGACGACGAGAAAGAAAAGCAGTGGTCAGGGGAGTTTGATGGGGATAACTATACAGGGTTTGTTGAATCGGTCATCGAGCATGATGAGTTTGATAGTGGCAGCGAAGATATTAATGAAACAAGAAAATATATGATCTTACAGGCGGATATGGACACCGCTGAAGGCGGCATTATTCCGCAACCGTGGTTAATTCAGCAAAACCCGTTGATGATCGCTGACCTTTGTCAGGATTGGAATGCGCAATTAACTCTCCTTGAACAGGGCGAGCTGGAGAATTATGTTAAGACGTTGCACCCTGAAAAAAGCGCCAGAATTATTCCTTTTCCTAAGGGAGGCAAAAATACTGAATCATAATATGCGATTTTTGGCGACTCAATGTAATGTCCTTTTATCTGGGCTAGGCAAAAGCAGATTAAAATAATTCTGCAGTTTCCAGCTACACAACACCTGCCACAGCTTGTTGAGCAAGTTTTGTAATACGTGACCAATCACCGGCTTGCATGGCATCATCTGGCGCCAACCAAGAGCCACCAACACATCGCACATTTGATAACGCCAAATAATCTTGATAGTTATTCAGGCTAATACCGCCCGTCGGACAAAATACTGCATCCGGAAATGGCCCGCCAATAGATTTTACCGTTCGAATTCCACCAGCTGCCTCAGCTGGGAAAAACTTAAAATGTGTATAACCAAGATCCATTGCTTGCATCAGTTCAGGTGTAGTTGCAATACCTGGGGAAAAGGGGACGATACCCCTATTATTTGCCGAATGAGTGAGTTAACGCATCAAAAAATAAGTTTCGAAAACGCTACTTTACCCTTAATCACAACGCTAAATTTAATGCTCTATTTTAGTTACTTTTGCCAATTAACGATGATTTAGTTAATGCTAATATTCAAAATCAGACGTTTTCATAAGCAAGAAACCGAGACACACTCCCTAGCATTCTTATCATATTTTCATCTCTGTTGATAAATAAGGATGGCGTCCCCTTTTTTGATCAAGTCTTTGTCTAGGAATCGAATTGGTGACACTGCAACTCCTTATCGCCTAACGCCGCGTTCACCGGCTTGTCCGGTGCAACGCTTTGTTAGCTCACTTTTTCCTGCCAGAAAATAAGATACTAGCAGAATCTTATTTCCGATATACCGACCATTAATACCAGACAAGTAATTTTGAGATGGGCAGATTAACCCACTGTGCCTTGCAATCGTTTAACCAGCGCATCTAACCAATCCATAAATAAGGATACTCGTTTGGACGTTTGTTGGCGCGATGGATAGAGTAACGACACCGGCATACTCTCTGCCTCAAACTTAGGTAATACGCGAATTAGAGTCCCACTTTTCAGATATTCCGTTACACCTATCGCTGGAATTTGGGCAATCCCCAAGCCAAACAAACAAGCACAAATATAAGCATCCGTACCATTAACAGCTAAAACGCTGGGCATAGGTAACTGTTTGACTTGACCATTTTCGACATACTCAAACATAGCAGAGTTATTTCCCATCTTGAGTGCATAGTCAATAATCTGGTGATGTTGGAGGTCGGTCAGCGTTTTCGGCTCACCAAATTTTTTTAAGTAACCGGGGCTGACACAATTGAATATCTGGTACGTTGCTAGAGGTCTGGCAATTAAAGAGCTATCGGATAATTTTCCCACCCTAACCACGCAGTCAATGCCTTCTTTGATCAGATCAACTTGGTGATCCGCGCTACTGATCTTAACCTTAACTTTGGGGTAAATGTCCAGCCATTCTTCCAAGTGCGGAAGCACAATAGTGCTTGCGAAACGACTAGACATATCGACTCTGATAATCCCATGAACATCCTCCCTTTGCTGCCGAAACTGACTTTCCAGTGCATCCAGTTCCCTCAATAATGCACGGCATTGCACCTGGTATATTTCACCATCCTGAGTCAGTGTGACACTGCGAGTACTGCGATGAAATAACCGTGTTCCTAACTGCTTTTCTAAGGACTGCACAGCATTGGAGATGCTGGATTTAGGCAAACCCAAAGTCTCTGCTGCACGTGTGAAGCTACCAAAATGCGCGACCTGTAAAAAACGTTGCATAACCTCAAATTTGTCCATTCTTTCTACACCTATTGTTTGTTTAATACGAACAATGATATCAGTTTTGTACGGTTTATTATCTACAATAAACACATTATTCTGTGCTTCACAAACACATTATATGAGGAAATAAAGATGAACAAATTAGCATTAATTACAGGTGGAAGCCGTGGTTTGGGCAAGAGCAGCGCATTGGCGCTCGCCGATAAAGGTGTTGATGTGGTTTTCACCTATCACAACAACGAAGTGGCAGCGCAAGAAGTGGTTGATGGCATTGAGGAAAAAGGAGGTAAAGCCGCAGCATTGCAGTTAGACATTGGCGATAGCGCTAACTTTCCTGCTTTTGTTGAAAAACTGAAAGCAACACTTGAGGAAAATTTTAAATGCAATCACATTGATTTTCTTGTAAATAATGCAGGCATGGGAGATACGGCTTCCATTGCTGAGACCACCGAAGCTCAATTCGATGCTTTGATGAATGTGCATTTAAAAGGGGCTTTCTTTATTACCCAGTCCCTACTGCCACTGATTCAGGATGGAGGAAAAATTATCAATGTCTCATCCGGACTGACGCGGTTTAGCTTTCCTGGATACTGCGCGTATGCCATGATGAAAGGTGGTCTTGAAGTGCTGACACATTACTTGGCGAAAGAGTTAGGTGAGCGACAAATTCGCGCTAACACCCTTGCTCCGGGCGCTATTGAAACCGACTTTGGTGGCGGCGCAGTTCGGGACAATCATGAACTGAACAAACATATCGCCAGCCAGACAGCACTTGGCAGAGTGGGCTTGCCGAATGATATTGGTGGTGCCGTTGCTTTTTTGCTTAGCGATGAGGCTGGTTGGATCACCGGAGAAAGGATTGAAGCTTCTGGTGGTATGCTCATTTAAGCAAACGTCTAGCTCAGCGGACAGGCTAAAGCGGTACGTTTTTGCGAAAGCAAAACAAGTGCCGCTTTAGCCTGTCCGCTGGAGCTAATGGTTAGCCTGTTACAACGTGTGCTCTGAGAGCGGAAATTTATAAATAGCTGCTTCTGCAATTTCAAGCGTTTCCTTAATATGCATGTTATAAACGAAGAGATTGCGTCTAGCTATTCTAGAAATCTCTTCTTCCCCAATCAGACTCCGAGAAGCCAGAATTCTAAGTGCTTCAATATCACATTCTTCTGTGCCTGGTTGGCCTGCACAAAACTTTAGCCAATTTACACATGCCGTAACTGTCTCATCATCATAGGCAGAAATAACTTGTGTTATGAGATTATATTTCCACCAAAAATCAGTAGTGTCTTTCCCTGCAAGGTTAAGAACACGAGAAACTTCATTTTCACCTAGAGCAACAAAATAATCGTAAATATTTCCAGCTATTGGCCAATTTGGATCTGCAGTCCAAGATAATAACTCATCAAGGTATTCTTTATTTTCCGGATACCCGATTGAAATAATCTTTTCTACTGATTCGTTGTCATGTTTGCTATTAATCATAATTTTTTATCAGGCTAACAGTTAATGAGACAGAATGCGCCAATAGGGTAATAGACGGATTCTGCCTGTTGCACGAATTCCAAGAATATGTTTATATTTTGTCATAATAATAAAAATAGCACACTACACTAAATCTAACAAAATAAAAATATGCTTAAATATTATGAAAAATTCTTATTCTCCTTCTGAAAAAAATATCCAACGCTTTTGGGGTAACACCATAGATTGAATTAGAAAAAAGGGATTAAGTCCGATGAGGAGCGCTGGTATGCCTATCAAGCAGAGCAATATATCAAGGTGTATGCTGATTTACGCATGGCACAGAACACACCTGGTAATGTCATCAATATATCAATAAACTCGGTCAAGAAACTGAAGTGGCGGATTGGCAATTTCGTCAGGCTGTTCTTGCTATACAGAATTTTTTATATTCAATCAATCACCTCACCCCGTAAATTTCACCACATCGCCAAGCGCGGATGAACAAGTAAAACAGCCCGTTTCATTTAGTTTACGGTAACTGTTTTCCAACCATATTTTGACTCGTCGTCGCTCTAAAAAACTCAGGCATGGCCCTGCTTGAGGATCAGTATTATTAGTAGCCGCCCAGAAACTGCAGTTTAACTCGTCAATTTTATTCATTGTATTTGGATAGAGCTCATCAAGTTCTAGAATATGAGCATTTAACGCGAGTGCTTTTTCTTTAGCTCGCGAACTTTCGAAAATAGAGAACCGCTTACCCCGACCTTTATTCTTGACCACAACATACTGAACTGAGCTGCCAAAACGATCCAACAATCGCGCAACAACGGATTTACCTACACCGCCTTTTTCACCACTAATTAACTGTATACTGCTCATATTGAAACCCTTATACATAAATACAGAGTGTCTGTTTTGCACATGCTCGGTTTTCTTCAGCATGCTTGTATAAACCTTAACAAGAACACTCAAAGTTAGAAATTAATGTGAAATATTTTCTTTCATCGAGTGTTTTGCAAGCAACGAAAAAATTAAAAGATCATTGCAGTTTCCAGCTACACAACACCTGCCACAGCTTGTCGAGCAAGTTTTGTAATACGTGACCAATCACCCGCTTGCATGGCATCGTCCGGTGCTAACCAAGAGCCGCCAACACATCGCACATTAGGTAACGCCAAATAATCTTGGTAGTTATTCAGGCTAATACCTCCAGTGGGGCAAAATACAGCATCCGGGAATGGCCCGCCAATAGATTTTACCGCACGAATTCCACCAGCTGCCTCAGCTGGAAAAAACTTAAAATGTGTATAACCAAGATCCATCGCTTGCATCAGTTCAGACGTTGTTGCAATACCTGGAATCAGCGGAATGCCACCATCATTACCCGCCTGCAGTAAATCAGAGGTTATACCTGGGCTTAACGCAAACTGCGCTCCCGCTTGTTCAACTTGTTTGAGTTGTGCTTTATTGGTTACCGTACCAGCGCCTACGAGCGCTTCGGGTACTTCAGCTACAATTTTAGCAATAACGTCAAGTGCCACTGGGGTACGTAAAGTCACTTCCAATACGCTAACTCCGCCAGCAAGTAATGCTTTAGCCAAGGGCACTGCATGCGCTATGTTGTTAACAATTAATACGGGTACGACTGGGCCTTGCTTAAAAACATCTTCTGCGGAAACTTTCCAGTTTTTCGTCATAAAACCAACCTTTAAATAGTTTTCTACTCAATAAAAATATAACCCGAAGTTCTCACTGAAACACGATATTATCGCCGGTTAAGATTGTGATCGCGCTGAAAACAAAGAACACGCACCCTGCTCCGCACCGCTTAAGTTGTGACGCATAGCGGCAAACATTTCTCTACCCATACCCACCTGATGATTGGCATTGTCAAATGATTTGCACTCGCGTTTTGCTAGAATTTCAGCATCAACCATTAAATTCATTTCGCCGGTTTGCGTATTAAGTACAATAATATCGCCATTATTTACCTTAGCTAGCAACCCACCTTTATAGGCTTCAGGGGTGACATGAATTGCCGCAGGAATTTTGCCTGATGCACCGGACATTCGCCCATCAGTGACCAATGCAACATGATAGCCCTTATCCTGCAGCACGCCCAGTGGCGGCGACAAACGATGTAGTTCAGGCATGCCGATGGCAGATGGCCCCTGAAAACGCACGACAATAACGCAGTCTTTATCTAACTCACCCGCTTTAAATGCTGCATCCAGCTCAAACTGATCTTCAAACACCACTGCAGGCGCTTTGATTTGATACTGCGGCTCACGAAGTGCAGATGTTTTCATCACTGCCCGTCCTAAATTCCCCTGCAACAATGACAACCCTCCGTCAGGTTTAAAGGGCTTAGCAACACTGGTTAGTACTTCAAGATCGCTGGATTGAGTGGGCCCATCTTGCCATGTTAGCTCACCATCAATTAACACCGGCACCTTGGTATAATGCTCGAGGCCATGACCACAGATAGTATTAACATCGGTATGCAGTAATTTGGCATCGATTAACTCTTTTATCAACAACGCCGTACCACCTGCCGCACTAAAGTCATTAATGTCGGCAGAACCATTGGGGTAGATGTGCGTTAATAAAGGCACAGCCTTTGAGATAGCAGAGAAATCATCCCAATTAATGTCATAACCAGCAGCCTTGGCAACAGCAACCATATGCATAGTGTGATTAGTTGAACCACCCGTTGCCAGCAGCGCTACTAAGCCGTTAACAATAGATTTTGCATCAATAATATGACCCACCGGCATATAATTATCACCTAGGTCTGTCAATCGGGTGACTTGTTTGGCCGCCTCTCTTGTCAATGCTTCTCGCAATGGCGCAGAGGGATGAACAAATGATGAGCCTGGCAGATGCAAACCCATAACTTCAACCACTAGTTGGTTACTATTTGCGGTACCATAAAAAGTACAGGTACCTGGCGAATGATAAGACGCCGACTCAGCTGCCAGTAATTCTTCGTGCCCGACTTTTCCTAAAGCAAACTCCTGCCGCACCCTGGCTTTCTTTTTGTTCGGTAATCCTGATGACATTGGCCCAGCAGGGACAAACACAGTGGGCAGGTGCCCAAAACTCAAAGCACCAATTAACAGACCTGGCACTATTTTGTCGCAAATACCTAACATCAACGCGCCATCAAACATATTATGCGACAAAGCAACAGCCGTCGACAGGGCAATAACATCTCGACTCATCAAACTTAAATCCATGCCCGGGTTTCCCTGGGTAATACCATCGCACATGGCCGGCACGCCACCCGCGAATTGCGCGACGCTTCCCGCTTCACTAACCGCTTGTTTGATAATTCGGGGAAAAGCCTCATACGGTTGATGCGCTGATAGCATATCGTTATAAGCAGATATGATAGCAATATTGGCTTTGCTCATGACACGAAGATCATTCTTGTCATCCTTACCGCAAGCTGCAAAACCGTGCGCCAAATTGCCACACGATAAAACTCCGCGATGTGGGCCTTGGCGACGCGCTTTTTCAATTTTATCCAGATAGACCCGGCGTGATTGTTTGCTACGTTCGCAAATTCGCTCGGTCACTTCTTGAATAACTGACTTCATCATTTCCTCCGATAGGACCCGGCTCGCGCCTTATGTTTTGAGGCGTGGCAGGGATAAGAATATTGAATTAATTGTTGCCGGCGTTGGCAAGCATAGATAACTGCACATAAAGTGATCTTTAGACATCGACAAGGAGCCTGTCCGAGAATGGGAGCCGTCGCGAGGGGAAACTGGTCCGTGCAGATTTTTCGATCGTTTGAAGTTAATAGCCATCGCTATTCGCTGAAAAGGATCGGGAAATGTGTGCAAAACGGGTTTTCCGCAGTAGGCTCTCCATTCTCGGACAGGCTCCTTAGATTTAGGACCAAAATCCAGGCGCCCCCTTCGAACCCTTGTAAAGTATCACCCACTTCGAATTCGGTCAACTATGCTAAATAACGACCATAACTTGGGGGCGTGGTGGATCTCAGCAATGATGAAAGACTGAGAAAAAACCTACGGAATTCAAACTTATCGTTAACTCGGGGTAAAAAATAGATTTGCACCCTTTGCAGCATGGAGAGGCTTCCACAAATTGTGAACTAGATCATGAATCCTATACTATTCAAATCACAACTTTTAAAGAAAACAATAGTTTTAACGAGAATACACTAATGGAATCTCAATAATTGAACGCTATCTGCAGGTAAGTAAACAATAATTAAGAAACATAACAAGTGCATCATGGATTTTTTGAACAACAGATCCAAACAAATTATTGAAAAGGATATCACAGAGCAATTAATATTTTCTGACAAGCTAACAATATCAACCAAAAATAAAATGTTGTATTTAATTCTCGTTCTTTTGCTTCTATTGCTCGCAACAAATGTTATTCACGCTTTCAATAATTTATTTGGTATATACATATAGCTCTTAATTTATCTGCTTGTAACTACCTAGAGCATTCATCTATTCCACGACAGAATCGAGCTACCCATCTTCATTAAGAAATTTTTTCGAAAAATTTTTATTGTGTATTAACTTTCGCTCCCCCTATTTAATCATTGAGAATGGGGGTCATGTTATGCAGCCATTAATCACAAATATTTCTTTGAAAATAAAGACCTATGATCCTGTCGAACTACGCGATTTGCCGCGAGCCAACTTGTTTTCCCTCGTCAAAACACCAAAACATTGCCAAATTTTAATATATTGGAATACTTCTTGTAATATTTTTCATCCATCATGTTGACATGCAGTATACGAACATAAAAATTAAAATAAGTATTGGGGCGACACTTCTCAATTATTCCACTGGTAGTGGAAAAGATAGAATTTAAAGAGTTCACGTTGAAATTAAATGACAAGTTAAAGACAATAAATTAATAAAGACGTGCCATTCACTCACGGGATCTCTTTGCTAAAATTTCTCATCAGTAACTATGCAAAACTTCGTCTTGTTGCAAGATGAATTTGTAGTTTCTGCAGACGGATAGCCAAACTATCCGTCTGAGAGAAAACGGGAAGTCAGATATTGCATTTCGCCATTCACTTAACTATGAAGCAGAAAGTGAAGTGGAAAGTGAAAACAAGCAGCATCTGATAATGAGCTTACTGAATTATCAGCAGGTTAGACAGGATATGTCTAAGATATTTCCAGCGGGGTCATGCTATTCCTGAAAAATGCCTGATTATCAGGCGTTATTAAACCTTTAAACTTGCAAAAGGAAGGAATCTAAAATGAGTACTAAATTTCGATATAGAAATGGCTTAATAGCGTTGTTTACAGCAACGTTTATTATGGCAGCCTGGCAGCCGCCGGCTCAGGCTTTTTCATCCATTCTTGGAAACTTTAATTCCACTTATGGCACGGCAGGTACGCGGTTAGATACCTGCGATACTTGCCACACCAGTAGTTTGGGCTTCAACCCATATGGTAATGATCTTGGAAACGCAGGAATAAATTTTAGCGCAATTGAGTCTATGGATTCGGATGGTGATGGGTTTTCCAATATCACCGAAATTAGCGCTTTAACTTTTCCAGGTGATTCCAGCGATTTCCCCGTCACCACGGTCAATCAACCACCAGTATCAGATCCGAATGGTCCGTATAACAGTACTGTCGGCGCTTCTGTGCAGTTCGATGGATCCGGCTCAAGTGATCAGGACGGAACCATTGTCTCTTATGCGTGGAACTTCGGTGATGGTGCCAGCGGCACGGGCGTGAGTCCCAGCCACACTTACGACACTGATGGAGTCTTTACCGTGTCTCTGACAGTAACCGATGATATGGGCGCAACTGATACAGCTTCCACCTCAGTCACCATCGGTGTCGGGAACATAGCTCCAACAGCCGATGCCAATGGCCCATACACTGGTACAGTGGATGTGCCCGTGCAGTTTGATGGCTCAGGTTCATCAGACCCAGAAAATGGCTCACTAAGCTATGCCTGGGACTTCGGTGATGGCAATGTCGGTAGTGGTGTGAATCCAACCCACACGTATACCTCTGCAGGTATCTACAATGTTACTTTGACTGTAATGGATAGTGTGGGTGCTACTGGGTCAGCTAGTTCAACAGCCACTATCTCCGATCTACCACCGGTAGAGCCTCCACCACCTGTAGAGCCTCCACCACCTGTGGAACCTCCACCACCGGTAGAGCCTCCACAACCCGGGGATGATGATGATGACGGTGACAGGGATCATGATGAAGGTGATCGTGATGACGCAGATCGCGATAACGATGGAGACAACGATAGCGAACGAAGCCGTCGCAGTCGCCATGATAATGACGATGGCGATGCCGATGACGGTGCCGGTGCCGATGACGATGACGGTGCCGATGACGGTGACGGTGACGGTGACGGTGACGGTGACGGTGACGGTGACGGTGACGGTGACGGTGACGGTGACGATGACGATGACGATGATTAATAGCCCTTTCGACAACTAGGATGTTGTAGAGCTATAAACCGGGGAGAGGCGCCTGCTTCTCCCCACTTCTAAGCAAAGCCTTTCTTCTTATAGCATTAAGCCACATATAACCTAATGCAATTATCATACATATTAACGCGACTAAAAAAGAGTTTAATAACGTGCCTATTTAACCCGGATAATTCATACCACGAATAAAAAAACACTTTTTTCGGATTCAAAATAAAATCTCACCGTAAAGTTTTTTATATTTCAAAGGCTATATTATGTATTTGATGAAACTGAAACAGCTTATTTTTACAACTAAAACTGGCAAAGTAGTTGGAAGCGCGTATCTCATTTATTTAAGTTTTTTGATGATTGGCAGCATTCAATTAGGAGTGCAGTTAGGCACAGAATTAAAATCCGTGCCTGAGGATCAAAGAATGGAATATGTTTCCACTTTTCTTTCTAAAAATTTATGAGTTTAAACAGTATAATCACCTATTATCAATAACTCTATTGCTTGATCTGTGACGTCAGATCACTCAATCTTATCGCCTTCGCTTTTATCACTTTTACTCTCTTTAACATCCACTTTTGATTTTCCACCTAACCAAGCATCATTATTTTCATTTTTACTTGGCTTACTTTTTATAGGCTCGGATTTTGGGGGTAGATGTCGCCACAAACCATCTGCGATGAAACATTGCCAGGCCCATTTTAGCCATCCCAATAAAGCGAAGGCCAGCCAAAGACTCCAAGCCAGCATCAATACACGATATAACCACAAAGGTGCAGATATCACGGTGGCGGTTGGCAGAATTTCAGTGGATTGATCTGCATACCATTGCAGGTTAGCCGCAGATGAACCATTGCCACTAATTTGCATATTTGGATGACCTAACAAACCAAAACCTACCGCGCCGACTAAACCAAATAAAGCCAGTATAGTTAAAAACCCCAGACCAACTTGCATTATATTAAAAGATCGGGACTTAACCGTCGAACCTGCTCGTTTACGCCATGCCATTGCAAATAACCACCCAACAACCAGCATCGCGACACCGATAGCGGCTTGTGAAAGACCAATACCAAGCAATAGCCATTGATGCGTTTTTAATGGTGTTTGTTTTGTACGCCCCAGACCGATGGCGATGATTACGACAACGATCAATACACCCCAGAAAAGTACAGCAGGCCCTAATTGAGGGCCAAAAGTTAACAGCGTCCAACGGTTTTGTGGTAGTTGAATTTCGATGTTAGCGTTAACACTATCAAGTCCAGTATTCACGCTGGGTGTCTCCAATAAACTGCCAATGCCGGTTGCGGTCTGCCAGTTCAATGTTATATTCTGCTCACCGGGCGCAATCGGCAGGCGCACAACGCCTGCGTCTTCCTGACGAATAGGTTGTGATTTGCCATTGACCAGGACGGCACCCAAGGTCGCACCTTCTGGTAACTGAATAATATGTTGGTCAGCCTGACTACTGCGCAGCCGTAAGGCCAACGATACATCGGTTGCACGCTGGCCAGGTTTGACCGTGAGTTGGGTGCGATCAATAGTTTTCGTCTTGCCTGCTACACCACTGGGTTTCGATACCTGAATACTAAGCTGCTCGCCCGGCCAGGGGTGCCACTGTGGAAACCATGTGCCCTGCTTGCTTTGGTGATGAATCTGTGGAATGCCATCCAGTTCGACATGCCAAATCGGACTAACATCCAGCCGCCACTGCTCGATCCAGTCGAGGCTATTTGCTGCTTGCAGCGAAATAGACGTCGATTGTTGCAAAACAGATTGCCAACGCACACTCTGTTGTTGCGGAGCGAATTGAATAACCGCTTTACCGTGTGCTATACGAATACCATCGGTAGTAACCGACTCATTGGCGATCAATGGAATCTCCAACGCAATTGCGCTACCCAATGGCGTTAGCCGTTTAACGACTGTTTCGATCTGCCATTCGAGACCCAGGCGCAGGATGCGAGTCACGGTCACAAACGATGGTAACACTGTTTGCTCCAATACTTTGGCTTTCTCGCCTTCGACAACTTCGCGCTCAAGCTGTAACGCCTTTTCAATAGTGCCATCCTGATGCACACCTTTTACATTCCAACCCGTTGCGTTTATTTCAATACGGCTAGGTTGCAGCGGTAGAGGAAGCTGTAGCATTCGTACTTGCCTTATGGGGCCGGCAATCTGGATATTGTGAATACCTTTTGGCACCTGCAACCACAGCGCATTCTGTGCCCCACGCATAGTCGGTGTTTTTTCACCATCCAGGGTGACGAGATTAGGCATCCAACCCTTTAATTCACTGGGTATAGGCACGGCAACATCTTCACTGGTATGAACTTCCAATAATATTCGCAGCAGATCAGATTTTATCTCGAGTTTCATTCGCGATATCTGTGCGCATTGCGGTAAACATTCAGGTGGTGCCAATAGTCGATCTTGTAATTCCATTAAGAGTTCCGCTGACGGAATATCTGCCGAAGCTTGATTCGGCATAAATAATAGCGAAGAGCCTATGAATAAACCTATTATGCCAAGTTTGACGACTTCGACTGTCACTCGTTTACCTTTCAATGTAATACCGGCCAAACCTAAACCTAACAGTAGCACTAGAAATACACTGACTAATTTAATGCTCGCGGTTAAGGCTGGTGGCATCAATGTTAACCCAAGCACCTGCCCGGCTTGCACGGGCCCGTTCCAACGAATCGGAATTGATTGCCATGACCACTGCGGTAAACCAGGGCCGGTTTGTACTTTGGCGCGTGGATCAATTGCATCGCTATAAAGTGAAATGGACGAACTTATCTTACTTCGCTTCTCAACACGAGGTATACTCATGCTTTGGCTGATTTCTTGCTCCAACATTTCATCCGACTTGCGCGACAAAGACGAATCTTGCTGCATAACCGGGCTCATTGGGGAAACTAACATATCAGGCCGCTCTAGCTGTGGATAAATCGCGGTACGCACCGTATCAACCATATAAGGAATCGCAATGACCACCAGTCCCGTCAGACTCAGGTAACGCAGCACCACCATACTTTTTCTCAATCGCCCTTCCGGTGCGACGCGCAGCAAGGCGATGGCAGCAATAACGAAGAGCCATATATATTGTGGCGCCCCGCTTTCATGCCACGAAAAAACGAAACAAACCAGGGCAACTGCACCCCAAAACCAACCGAGCAATCGATAAACGGCTAATGCAGCAATCAACACTAAAAAAATATCCAGCAAACTCCAGCGATCAATCCAACTAGCGCCACTGACAGAATCCACCCCAGATGCCGCAAACAATTGCCAACCCGGCGGCAGATGTAATGTCGCCTGGGCACGCGTGAAATTATCTAACCAGCCAATAGCCGGCACCGCAGAAATATCACCTTGATAACGGCCTTCTGCTTGCACGGATATTTCACCTTGTCGAACTTCTATGCCCTGCTCTGCCCCATCTTGCAAGCGTGTTACAAGTTGATCAACACCATTAACTACCGTACGACCAAGTATCATGTCCGGTGACATATTCAGGCGCCAGCCTTGACGCATTTGACCGGTAAGCGTGTCTTGAAAAGTATAAGCACTCCCATCAAAATCAAGCCAAAGATTGCGATTGAGGGTAAGTTCATTGGCAACAGGATCAGGATCGCCACGGCGTTTGGTGACAATCTGCAATGTATCTGACTTAGACATTTGATAGACAGGCAGATTATGCCATTCTTTAGGAAGACGCGTTTGCCGAGGGTCAAGCGAAACAACACCTTCGATTTCTACCAGTCGTAATGACGGTTTCGCATCAAATACCCAGACTTCATTGTCCGGTAAATTAGAGGGGGTCAATGACAAACTATCCACGGGTGTTTTATGTCGCGCTTCAACGTGCACAACCCAGTGACCCGGTCGCACCTGCATACGCAGTTTACCATCAACTTCGAGCCGCATAGGCAACTGCCCGGAAATGGATAGCGGAACATCGTTTTCAGACAGCAAAGGCCCAAGCACAATTTCACGCGGCTGACCAACAACATTCATATCCAGCCGAGTAATGATTCGCAATGGCACATCATCAATAACTCGGCGAAACACATCCAGTTGTAACTTATTTTCAATGGCTGTTGAAGATTCTGGTGTGGTTTTGTTTAACCATAAGCGGCCACTGGCTTCAAGCTGTGGAAATTCAAGATTTTTTTCATTAATGACGACATCGAGCAAACCTGTTCTTGCAGGTAAATTAATAAATTCAGGCAATTTATTCCAGATAAAACGACCTGCTATCTGGTAATTGCCTTTTGCCAACTGAACAAAAGGCATGCCCTTTTTCTCAACCACCACAGTAGGTTTTCCATCAACGGTTATATCCTGCGGCCAGTTTTTTCTATTGCCGGGTAGTGCGATCCAACTTTGTTCATAGACATCCCAACTTTGTTTGAATTTTCCACCCTGATTATTCACCTCCAGTGAGAGCATTTCAGGCCAGGCGCAGTGACGGCTCTCTGCATGATTGTACTGAAAAGGACAGTTAGTTTCTTCTTTGCCTTGCAACACCCATGGAACCCAGTTCTTCAATTCATCAGGGATAGCGACTTCCTGCGCGGCGTGAGCCGAGGAAACGAAAAACAACAAAATAAACATCGAAAACCATTGCATCATGCTGCACTCCCGATTAATGAATTGGAATTTTTTCTGAGCCATAACAGCGAACTAATAACATTGTTGTCGAGAGTCATTTATTTTCACATCCATTGTCTTTTATTGGGGTGCCTGACCTCAGGTTATGTCGCAAAATTCGTTTTCGATTCTTACCACTCATAATCGGAGTTCAATTATTATTCCCGAAATCAGCACTCGTAGTGGCAAGACCTTATAGAGAGTGTTGGCAGCATGGATGCTGCCGTCAAGCCTACAAGGATGTATTCACGGCGTCTCTCGGTAAGGCCTTGCCACTACGGGTGCCGGAAGGTAGCACTTTAGCAACTTTAAACTCCGATTGTAAGTTATCATATTAGCAGAAAATAGTCAGAAAATGATAATTGTAAAGGTTGGTGATATTTATCGACCAATATTCAAAATAATTAAAAAAAATATCGCGCGCTAAAGCCGATGTAAACATGGCGAGGGGGTGCGGGTTCATAATAACGCTCGGCGGTCGCGTTGAGGCGAATATTTGCGTAATAATTTTCATTAGAAAGATTGTTTATTCCCGCCCGAACGTGTAACTGCCAGTGACTGATGGTCTGCTGATAAGCTATACGCAGACCGCTGACCATGCTCGGTGTTATTTTTATATTGTTATTATTGTCAGCATAATAACGACCGGTGTAGCGGGTCTCCAGCGCGACAAATACACCAAAATTGGTGCGATAACGCAGCTCCAGATTAAACAAATTTTCGGGTACACCAGGCAATCGTTTGCCATCCAGTTTCTGCCCATTTTGATCAGTAAAATTGATAAAGAGAAAATGCGAATAAGTGTATGCAAGTTGTATGCTCCAGCCTGTGTATTCGCCGATTGACAGGGCTGATTCCAGACCGCGATTACGTGAACGCCCGGCGTTTTCATAGGCGAAACGGTCTGGTGAGTTAGCAATTCCAAAAGGCACCAGCTGATCTTCTATTTGGCTCTCGAACAAGGCGATTTCACCGTGCACGAACTGAGTCAACTTTTTGCGAACGCCCAGTTCGTAACTTAGAGTGCTCTCGGGCATCAGGGTTTTATTGAATCCCCCGCTGCCATCTGGACGGGAGAGCTCAGTAGTGGTTGGGGTTTCAAATCCGGTCGCGATGCGGGCGTAATAACGGGTATTATTATTTTGTTGCATGAGCAGCGCGATACTCGGACTCCAGCGAGTAAATATCACACTCGCTGAGTCATCACCATCACTGAGAAAACGATCGTTGGCTTCGATGCGCAGGTAATCATATCGCAAACCCATGTCCAAACGGATTCGCGCTGAGAAATTGTGCTCGCGGGCGATAAAAATTCCGCTGCTCAGTACGCGCTCACGCTGCTCAAAATTTAAATCGCCCGTCACACCATCGAGATTGTCAAGACGACGTCGCATGTCATCTTGATAATCAATGTCCAACCCCAACAATAGACGACCCGGAGTACCCAACCATTGATTATCACTCACGTATTCAACACTGCTGCCGCCGAAGCGACGATCAAGTTCAATTTTATTAAACGGCAGGCGATTAGCAAAATCGCGCTGCACATAATAACCGCGCAGGCGCAGTTCAGCGTTACTGTCTAAAGGATGACGGCTATGCAAACCAAAACGCTGCTGGCGGATTGTTTCGCTGGTATCAAAACGCACATTGAGAGGAGCAGCCTGGCTTCGATCCATACTGACTTGCTCAGCAGTGAGTCCGCCAGCATCTTGCGCCAAAGGTGCGTCAAGCAAGGCGAGAACTGCAGTGAATTCACCGCCACCAGCTAGGCTGTAGTCAAACCGGCCATTCAACACGTCCCTTTGTGCAACCGATTGCGCTCTGTAACCATCAATACTGAGGCGTGAAGCATTTAATGAATAACTCAGATAATTCCGCGCACCACTGCCCTTAAATTTAACATCGCGGAAACCATAGGCGCCGGCACTGAACCCGGCTTCAAGAGAAGGCGGACCTTTGCCTTTTTCGGTTTCGAGACTTAATACTCCGCCCGCAGAAGAGCCATAAAGCGCACCTGCGGGGCCACGAATAATTTCCACTCGTGCTAAGTTGCCAAGATCAATATCATCAATACTCGATTGACCATCAGGTGTTGTGGCTGGCATGCCGTCGATCAAGATACGCACACCACGGATACCAAAATTAGCGCGGGCACCAAAGCCGCGAATCGAAAGGCGCAGATCCTGGGCAAAGTTGTAACGATTGAGGGCAAAGATGCCTGGCACATTGGCCAGCGCTTGGTCCAAACCCAATTGCTGGCGCCCACCATGAATGGCTTCATGCTCTAACACGGTCGCCGCTGCGGGCATTTCTTCCAACGGTTTTTCAAGGCGACCTGAATTAATGATAATTTGCAGAGGTTCCTGACTCGCGGGAGCTTGAGCCATCACTGCCGCAGGAGAACCCAGGATCAACAGTAAATACCACCACACGCGGACACAGAAAGTAGCGTTTCGAATCCGCTGAATCATTCTAATGTTGTCTACAACAAGCATATTTAAACTCACAATCGTAATTCTATTTTTTTCTCCATAATCAGCGTCCGTAGCGGCAGACTTTAGCGAGAGTGTTGGCAGCATGGATGCTGCCGTCAAGCCTACAAGGACGTATTCACGGCGTCTCTCGGTAAAGTCTGCCGCTACGGGCGCTAGGAAGGTGGCACTTATGTACTTCTGCAATTATTGAACTCTGATTGTGAGCTTAAAGCAATCACCAACCTACCGAATCGAGTGACCTATAATATTTCTTCAGTCATGTTGGATTGCTGGAGTTGGGAATTTTTGCATTCTACAAACGGAATTATCTCTTCAGGCACATCATCCGTACTAAACATAAATAATTTCTGCCCGGCACGTGTCATAGCAACATAAAGTTTCCTATAGGTCTCTTGCTTGGCGATCTGCTTTTCCTCTTCGCTCATATCCAGAGTATTACTTTTTGATAACAGCTCACCGATGCCCAATATAAAAACCACTCCAGCTTCCATTCCAGTGCAGCTATTTATCGTCATCAGTTTAATGCTGTCTGGCTTAGCGAAAGCGTTTGAATCATTATAATTCAAGACATTAACATTTTTAATTCGGTTTTCAATCTGCTTTTTAAGATCCCAAGGTTTATAGGTTTCACCACATAAGATGAGAATTTGATTTAATGGGACTCCCATTTGATGTACGCAACTGTCCAGCTCATTCAGAAAGCGAGATAATTCGTCTTGCGGTGTTGCGCTAAATATAACTTGAGGTTGACTGCCAATTTCCATTTTATCAAATTCTGGCTTTAAAAATTCTTCTGGGTCTTCTTTAAACACATCAAGCAACGCGTTAGCCGCTTTCAAAATGGAATATGTTGTTCGATAAGAATAGGTGAGTATTTTAGTTCTACCTCGCACGTTTAAACCGATACTTTTCCAACTTAGTCGGCTTTTTAAAAAGCCTTGATTTGGATCAGCGCACATGAATAGCTGACCGTTGGGCAAAATAGACTTTTTAACAAGTTCTAACCAGGAGGGTAGAAAAAACTGCGCCTCATCCAAAAGAATGTGATGATATTTATCTAAAGAATTTTCCGTGTCATGATTCAAACACATTTCCCGGATATATAAACTGGCCAAATAGCCTTTATCATAAGAACACAATCGCTGCATAATAAGTGTGTATAGTTGCCAGATGAGTTTTCGCTGATTTTGCTGCAAAGCAAAACCTCGTCCATGGCGCTCTACTGTTAAATAATCGTTTTCATTCGCAATTAAGTGCGCGTTGATATATTCAATCTCACTCCACAGCTGCGTTGCAGACAATTTCGTTTGTTGAATAGTTTCACTTTTCTCAGAGAACAAGTCTTGCAATTGAACAGGAGGTGAATCACTAGAAAAAATAATGTTTATTTTAGTTTTTGCATTTGATGCTTTCAGCTTTTGTGCTCTGGCAAATGCATGAAATGTTTGCAAATTAAGATTATCAGGTTTGCCACCGAGATAGCGATCTAATCTTAATTTAATATCGGTGGTAATCGGTTTATTGTGTATAAGAAACAAGATTTTTTTCGTTGGATATTTTCTACAATACAACAAAGCACGATTAATAAGAATCAAGGTTTTGCCACTGCCGGCGACACCATTTATCAATCTCAGTGTGAAATCTTGCTTCGTATCCAGGTTACGTTCATCGTCTATAATATCAAGTTTAGCGGCCCACTCCTGATCATAATCTAAAAAGACGTGCTGTAGTTGTGCACTGTTATCACGTTGCAAGCTTTGTCTTGTCGTGCATGCAGCATGGATACTGGATTCGGAAAAAAGTCGTATTTTAAGCTGCTGATGTGATACGTGTGAAAGTTGCACCAAGTGCTTATCAACAATTGTTTGAGTATCATTCAGAAAATCGGCTTTATCAACATGATGCACGCCTTGAATTAATTGATGAGGATGATCGTTTAAGTCTGCAGGTTTTTCGATGATTGCCAGATAGTTTAGTTGTCGCCACTCACCATTATGAGACTCTATAACAAAATCAACAAAAGCCTGTAATTCCACCTTAGTCGGCGCAGCAAGGTGATATCCCACAAACAACCACGTATTATTAGCCCCTTCAATAACAATTTGCGCAACTTTATCGTTGTCTAATATCGGTGAACGAACAATAAACTGCTCATCTAATGCTTCCAATGCTCGCTTAAAATGCCTTCGTACCTTGTTATCCAGATTGACTAATGAATTCATTAATTGAGCCATAGCTTACAGGTCTCCAATATTGGGGCGATAGGCTTGATTAATCAGGCTGAGATAACGCTTAATCCAGCACATTATCTGTTCGTCATCATCTATAAAATCGTTTTCTATATCAGGCCCGATGATAATGAGTTTAGTCATAGGCCGGGTTATTGCAACATTTAATCGTTGCGGCTGAAAGAAAAACGGCGCTATATTTCTAATAAACAAAAGATCCGTTGCGCAAAGAGAAAGGATGATCAATTCGCGTTCCTGCCCCTGCATGCGTTCAACCGTATCGATTACGATTTGTTGCATGTTATGTTTGCTCAATTTTTTTGCGAGTAGTGTTTTAAGTCTACGAGCCTGATTACGAAATGGCGTGACTATACCAATATCACTCGATTCCATCTTACATTCAAGTACAATTTTTACTATGTTGCTGATCAATTCTGCTTCAGCAATATTGAGTGTTTTACACGCTACCCCTGGGCTGGGTATGTAAACCAGTGAATGTTCATTGGATAATATCGTTTTGAATGACGTAGGTTTAATAGGTAAATCAAATGTTCGTTGTTGATTTGACCCAACCGATGATAATTTTGAATGATAGGAATTATCACTGGGCCATGTTGTTAGCCATTGATTCATGCGATAGGTCTCACCTAACATCACGGACGTTTTATTATTTTTCTCTATCAGCTGGGCAAATACTGAGTAAGATTCTTTGTCCAGAATGGATTTTGATAAAACGACTGGGGGTAGTTGCTGGTGATCGCCCACAAAAACAAAGCGCCTGGCTTTGCGCATGGCCATCACCGCGAGCGGCACTGTTATTTGACTGGCTTCGTCAAAAATAACGGTATCGAACTCAAAATTTTCCAAACGTTTGGTGCAGGTTGCAAAAGGTGTTGCGCCAATCACATATCCTTGCTCAGGTCGGTCATGCCAATCATTGCCTTGAGCAAAAAGTTTAATGTTCGGATTCAGTGCTTTACGTGAGGTAGTCGCACCCACTTTAACAACGGGGACATTTTCATGGTGAATTTTATTCAGTGCATTATTTATCGCCATGTGTGTATGTGAGGTCAGTAAAACATTCTGACCTTCATCCACCAAAATTTTTGCAATTAAACCAATGACTTTCGTTTTACCTGTGCCAGGTGGCCCTTGTATACAGGCCACATAGCGCGCTGCCACCCCATAGCCCACCGCCTCCTGTTGGCCTTCATTGAAACCCATCGACTCGGCTAAATCCGCCGCACTATCGTAGTTATCCATGTAGCAAAAACCAACATCAAGTTGGCCTGCAAGCAGTGGTAAAATTATTTCTTTGCCAATACTTGATGCCGCTATTTCTGTCAATGCTTTATCGAAAAAAGGCGTTAAATCCATACTATCTGCATCAGCATAACAGACTCCACCGCGGTAACTTTGTATCTGTTGCTGCAAGTCTTTACCACTTAAGATCCATTTTCTATTGTCTTCTTCATCAATGGTCACCTGGCGCACAAATGTATTTTCACAGGGATCACCGGTATGCAGGCACAGCATATCCCCCTCTCGAAAGCGTGACTCCTCCGCAGTCAAAGTTGCGATTAATGTGTCTTTACTGATTAATTCCAGGTGGCTAAAGGTTTGTGTTTCGCCAGAGGCTAATTTCCCCGCAAGTGGCTTTTCCCAAATATTTAATAGCTGATTTAAATTCGCTTCTTGCTCTGTTTGAACAAAATCTCTTAAAGCATCAAGTTGGGTTTTTACGTTCATCAAATCTCCTGGCACGGGGTTGATGCGGCATGGGGTTGATTATCTTACTCAAGTTTCGGAGTTCAATAGTTGTAAAACTGCCACCTTCTAGCGCCCGCAGCGGCAACCCTTATCGAGAGACGCCGTGAATACCTCCCTGTAGGCTTGGCGGCAGCTTCCATGCTGCCAACACTCTCAATAAGAGTTGCCACTGCGCGCGCTGATTATGGGGAATAGTTGAACTCCGAAACTTGAGATCTTGTATCATAGCTTTTCAATTTTAGCATCGTTAGCGTTCTCTTGGCCCGTTGCCACTACCTCCTTGGTGGTCACTCGACGCTCAGGCAACGCACTGATCAGGGCGACCACGAACGTGGCCAAATATGGCAACGATTGAATGGCTAAAAACCCGATCCACAACAGCATATCAAATGAGTCAGCATCAGGTCGTAACGATACAGCAATAGCCACTGTCCATAGTGCCAGCATGAGTACTACCTCCTGAGATGATGCCATAAACGCTCTGGCCAAGGCATGACTTTTGGCTTTTTTGGGTGTCCTAAAAAATGGTTTAGACTTCGTGAACAAGCCATTTAACATCGCCAATGAAATAGCATGAGACAAGGCCAACCCGGCAATCGCAGCAGACAGAGTCTGCCCTATGCTCGCTTTGAGACTCGATCGATATAAATACAGTATTTTGGCAAATTTAAAGACAAACAATAGCATCGGCAAGATGGCGAATAAAATCGGTGGAGGGTTGATATTCCTGGGATCAATGATCATACCGATAGACCAAGCCAAGGCACCTAACGTGAAAATAAAATTGAAACCATCAGCAACCCAGGGTAACCATCCAGCAACAAAATGGTAACGCTGACCACGCGTTAATTTATTTTTACCGAAGCCTGATAAATCCAATAAATGTCGACGCATGATTTGTGTCGCGCCGTAAGCCCAACGAATCCGCTGTTTTTTAAAATCGATGAAGGTGTCAGGCATCAAACCTCGACCATAACTTTTGTCAATATAAACGGCGTCGTAACCCTCTTTAAAAACCCGTAGACCTAATTCAGCATCTTCAGTAATACACCACTCACCCCAACCACCTAGCTTATCCAATACTTCGCGGCTCACCATGGTCATAGTGCCATGTTGAATAATCGCATTTCGCTCATTGCGGGTGATCATGCCGATAGAAAAGAAGCCTCGATATTCGTCATAACACATCGATTTAAAAACACTCTGCTTGCCATCGCGGTAATCTTGAGGCGCCTGCACAATGCCAACATTAGGCATACTGAACTGCGGAGCGAGATCCCGCAACCAATGGGGATCAACAACGTAGTCGCTATCGATAACCGCTATAACCTTGGCTTTCGGTGAGGTTTTTTTAAGTGCAAAATTGAGTGCGCCTGCCTTGAATCCCGCCAGTGGATCAACATGAAAAAATCGAAAACGCGACCCGAGTTGTGCACAATAATTTTGTACGGGTTTCCAGACAGAAGGATCCTTCGTATTATTATCGATTACGATGACTTCATAGTTGGGATACTCTAACCGCGCTAAAGCAGCCAGCGTCTCAATCATCATGTCAGGCGGCTCGTTGTAGGCTGGCACATGGATTGATACCATGGGCAACTCAGCATCAGGTAACGGCAATAGACAAAACGGACGCCGTTTTTCCTTCACCCATAATGCTTCGGCCCACTCATGCGCTTCGGCAAAGATAATAAGTAATACGCCAATCATGCCAAGCATGAGTAAAACACCGATCACCATGCTAGCTGTGGTCAGGTATTGATTAGTGTAATCATAGACTGCCCAAACCGCGAGTGTCGCAGCTGCATAAGCGATAATTCCGAGAAAACTCCGGCCACGACTTCGCAAGGTGCGACTATCGATAAGCAGCATGGTAAAAGTAATAAGGGCAACTACCACTGACATCGCCGCTAGAACATGCCAATGTTTAATCGCTACCACTGGTGCAGTGAATTCGAATTTTGCCCGTCGCTCCACATCGTAGACACCCCAATAAGCACCTACAGTACCTTCTATTCGTCTTTTCCAAGGTTGATCAAAAGCCTCCATGACGTAATAGACATAGTTTCTTCGTTCAGCTTCCTCGAGAAAACGGCGTAAAAATTTAGCTTGGTTGGCAACCGATGCTCCGGCATCACTGCGTGCACGGCCATTACTTGGCCAACCTACCTCAGCGATCACAATCGGTTTGTCGGGATACAATATGCTCAAGTATTCCATCCGGTTGACAATATGACCTACCGCGTTTTTGAAATCGATACCTTCCCAGTATGGCAACATATGCACCGCAAGATAATCAACATGTTCAACCAGCTCAGGATTATTTGCCCAAACGTGCCAAGGCTCTGCCGTACTGACCGGCGCCCATACTTGTTGGCGTACGCGATCAAGATAAGCCATGAGCTCAACGGAACCCATGTCTTCACGTAACAGCACTTCATTTCCCACAATAACCCGAACAACATTCGTATGATTTCTCGTAATATTAACTAACCGCTCGACTTCTTCATTATTGCGTTCAGTATCATCTGTCAGCCATGCCCCCAATGCCACATTGAGGCCAACCTTGGCAGCCAATCGAGGAACCTCCCCCATGGCACCTTCAACGATATAAGTGCGCACTGCATGGGCTTTACCCTGCAGCAAGACTAAATCTGCTTCGATCTGATTTAAGGTGGGTAGCTTTTTCTCTATCGGGTCATGCTCAGCCCGCATTGGGGAAAATGAAAAACCCTGGACGCGTTCGGGCCAAGGCGGTTCGACCTGGGGTTGGTTGAACATTGCCCATGCACCTATGGTAATGGCGGCAATGGCCACTGCGATGAGAAAACTGATCCGTGTCATGAGGTATTTTGTGTCTTATATTTATTCACTAATTTAACAACAACCGTAATATTAACGTAACTACTCAGCGCATTCATCTTTTGTCCCATATCAGCGTTGTTGTCGTACTCAATCGGTTACATATTTCTATATGCGCCCTCTCTCCGCGCGAAAACGCCTCGATCTGAAACAAAATCTAAACACGCTGAACAGTTACATATTAACTTTGCTTACTTAACGACCAAAAACGCATAAAGTCGAACCTCGGTGCGACTCAGCACCCAGCCTTCAACCAAACTTACTTCGCCACGCACATATTCCTGCTGAACTGCCTGCTTAAGGGCCAAAAATACGCGTTCAGCATTGGCTGGCCGATTGCCATCAACATAGGGTTGAATAGCCTTATCAATGGTTTCGATAAGCCAATCACGCCGTCGCTCTTCAGGATAAACTTTCAGATAGGCCTGCCCAATGCGACCTGCGGCTTGTGCATCGCCAATTGCTTTAGCCAACCATTCATCAGATGTTGCAGCCTTTTTTACTGGCACATTTGTTAGCACTTGGCAACCGGAAATGCCAGTAATAACAGTCATCGCCAATGCCTTGATAAACAGCCTGCGTTGGGAATAATAATTGAAATCCATGTTCAAATCGTTTTCTTCCGTTGCAAGTGATCAGTAAGGCGCAACGCCAGCGCCACAAGCGTGAGCGTTGGGTTTGCCGTACCTGATGTGGGGAAAACCGAGCTGCCTGCCACATAAAGGTTGTCAATACCGTGAACTTTAGCGTTGCCATCGACCACGCCTGTCTTGGGATCATCACTCATACGCGTCGTTCCCATATGGTGGTTTCCGCCTTGCACTTGAGACGGCCAGCGACCGTCATCTGCCACATTCATGACTGTCCTACCAATGCCGAGCGCACCAAACTCCAGTGCCAGTGAGTGCATATGTTCAACCACACTGCGCCGGTCCTGCTCAGTTAGACGCCAATCAAGCCGAATTTTTTCTAAACCCAGTGCATCGCGTTCATTCGACAAGCTGACACGACTATCAGGGTTCGGCACTTGCTCGCAGGCACAACCCACCCCAAGCCAAACACCCGCATAACTGGCATCCTGCGGATCAAGCAGCTCTTGCCCATCAGCAAGAAATCGTCGAGCAGCGCGCAACATATCCACATGCGCTGTGGCGCGACTGGCATCACCAATAGGATTTCCTTCAGACGCCTTGTATTCTCCTGCTACCCCAAATTGAAACGTTGCGTTAAGCAAACGACGCTGACGGAGAAAAGATTCCGACGGCTTAAACGATACCTTTGCGGAACGCCCATCTACCCTGACACGCTGTCGATATATTTTCGGCAAGCGCTCAGGTTCAGCGGACACAATTTCACAAAAACCCGACAAGTGAGGGTGCTCCATAAAAAACCGGCCTACCAAATCGTTTTGATTACCCACACCTGTCGGCATAACATCATTAGATAACAGCAACAAACGCGCATTTTCCAATGCCCCGGCTGCAACCACATAACGTTGCGCCTTAACTGTATGACTAAGACCTGTTAGCGTCCGAATGGCCAACGCGTTAACCACTTGACCATTGCTACCGACTGCAATGTTTGTCACGTTGGCATTTAATAATACCTGAACATTCGGCGCACGCTTCAACTCATCTCTGTAACGCTGCCCAAAGCGGGTTGGCGGGCTGTAATGCACAAATTCCGTCCTAAGGCGCCCGGTGGCCAATTCAAGCATGTCTTCACCGGTTTTTTCAGCCCAGTAATCAAACTGCTCATAACGACCTGGCGCGACCTGCAAGATCTCATTTGCTGGTGGATAATAGGCATCGAGTTCATTGCGTCCAAAAGGCCATCCGCTGTAGGGAATCCATTCACGTGCCTCAAAATCAATTTCATCCAGCGGACGGGTGTAACCACCCCAATGATTAGAGCTACCACCAAAGAATCTCAAACGCGAGCGGGACAATGGATAATCAATGCCGATGCTTTCACCTTCGTAAAGTGCTTGTACATCGGGATCTAACTCTAATCCTCCCGATTCAATCAAACAGATTTTCATACCACTTGCCGCCAACGCCCGCGCAAGAGTGATACCTGCGGGACCAGCACCGATGATGGCTAAATCGGCCTCAACAACCGAATGATTCGGAAGACTACGCGCGTCTGTAAACACTATTTAACCTGCTTTAACCATTGAAATCATACAACACTATTTAAGTCACCTGATTACTTGAAAACCGGAGTTCATGAGCAAGTGTACCAGAAAAATCAAGAAAAACATGTCAGGATTTAACGACAATCCTTGCTGAACAAACTAAAAAAACTGAACTGGCAAGACTGCGCAGTTATAAAGTATCTAGGTATTTATTGCATTGAATAATATCAAAAAATCTTACTCATTAGATGACAACAGAACCGCGTCATTCTCTATTTCTTAAACGCAACGCCTTCGTGTTTTAACAACCAGGATTTTCGCTCTAACCCTCCAGCATATCCAGTCAACGTTCCATTGCTGCCAATTACACGATGACAAGGAACAATAATGCTAATTGGATTTTTACCATTGGCCGCTCCTACCGCACGAACAGCTTTGCGGTTATTTACCATGTCAGCAATATCGCGATAAGAAACAGTTTGGCCAAATGGTATTTTCATCAGGTAAACCCAAACAGATTTTTGGAAAAAAGTGCCCTGTTGATCCAGCGCTAAATCAAATATTTGTCGTTCTCCATCAAAATATTCTTTTAGTTGTTGTTTGCATTGATTGGTTAGCTCGCTGGTGTGAACTGCATTATTTTCTGACCCAGAAAAATCAACTCTGGTGATCCCTTGCAGGGAAGCCTGAATTTTTATAATGCCTATAGGTGAGTCCATATAATCGATATACATCACAGTTGAGCCCATAGTTGCAGTGTTAAATAACTTCGCCAAGGAGACGCCAGGTCAGGATTGAAATTATGCGCTGATTTCACCACGGCTTTCTTGATGCCAAGATCAGCACCGAGATAAATATCGGGATCACTTAGTCCGCGTAACTGCGCATAGTCGACGGTCCATGGCCCTATTCCTTTTAACATCAACCATAGTTGAGGGTCGTTCGGCGTATCATGGCTTATGTAATGTTGCGCGAGATTACGCAATGTTTGTTTGCGTGATGCGGGTATTTTTAAAAAGCTAAGCTCATTGTTGGCGATAGATTGTGGCAGCGGGAATAATCGAGTCGTTCCGGTTGATTGACCGAGAACAGTAATCAACGTCGTAACTAGATTACGTGCCGCAACAACGGAAATTTGCTGCCCTAAAATAGCCCTTATTCCGGCTTCAAACATATTCCATGTGCCGGGCAGACGTAGCCCTGTTTTGATTAAGGTGGCATCAGCAAAACATTGCTGTAAACCCTGCTCTACCGCCTGGATATCAACATCCAGATCTAACAGCCGCCGAATGTTATTAACAATAGCTTTTAAATGCGTCACATCGTCTAATTCGATGGCGACATCGAACCTGTTTTCATTTTTAACATGTTGCGCCGTAAAACTTCCAATAGAACCCAGCCACTCAAATGTGCGGCCATAACTCTGCTCATCACACCATTCGAGACCAGGAATTGCTCTCGCCATAAAAAATTTCTGCATATAAGACCAATCATAAGGAGGCCGGTAAGACAGTTGCAATTGCATCTGTAAAGACTTAGGTTTTGTTATTCCGGATCGTCGTATTTGCGAAGGTGTCAAACTAAGTTGTAATTGAAAGCAATCATTAAATCGGCGAACGCTGTTAAAACCACTGGCCAACGCAATTTGAGTGACAGAAAGTTTTGTTTGATGTAACAATTGTTTAGCAAATAAACATTGTTGATAAAGTGCATATGCTTTGGGTGAAATACCCAGGTGTTTTTTGAACAGCTGCCTTAGATACCGATCACTAATACCCAGTCTTGCAGCCAGCCCATACAAAGAATCATCTTGTAAAATGCCTTCACCGATCAGGCGAATTGCTCTATCCATTGTGGTATTTACCCCTTTCCATGCGGGTGACCCAGGTGCACTATCAGGTCGGCAACGTAAACAAGGTCGATAACCAGCGTTAGCGGCTTGTATGGCGGAAGGGAAATAGGTAACATTTTCTTCTTTGGGTGTCGTTGCTGGACAAATAGGCCGACAATAGATTCCGGTGGTTTTAACTGCCGTGAAGAATTTACCATCAAAACGTGGATCTCGAGACAATCTGGCTTTTTGGCAAATTTTGGGGTTCAGCATCTACATTCCTACTTTGTTTTAGCTGGAACAACTATACCTCGCTCATAGTTAAATTCTAGCCAGAATCGGAACTAAACCCTTCCCTTCCCCTCCACAACCGTAGCGGCACAATCTTAGCATGAAACATTGAGAATACGCTCATACAGCTTAGTACTGACACCCATCTCGCCAACAGGCTCCTAAAGCCTGTGAACATGTCATTGCGAGCTGCGGCTATCGGTAATAATAACTCACAATCGGAATTCAAATATTTCCCCCATAATCAGCGCGCGTAGCGGCAAGGCTTTATCGAGAGTGTTGGCGGCATGGATGCCGCCTCAAGCCTATAGGGACGTATTCACGATGTCTCTCGATAAAGCCTTGCCACTACGGGTGCTGGAAGGTGGCACTTTTGCAACTTTGAACTCCGATTGTGAGTAATAATATAGCTCTGGAATTTTAGTATTTAACTACCCAGGCGATTCCCATTTAGCGTAAAATAGCGCTTAACTTTTACCTAGATCCTGCAAGTGATCGTACTTACGCAGTGTGAGATATTGATTCGTAGAGCAAATCAATATTTGAGCGCAATCCTTATTGTGATTGCCGAAAATAGTGATATTACTCTACGGATCAAGAGCTTGTGCTGAGTAGGTGCGAGCACTTGCAGGATTTAGGTTTTTAACTAATGATGGCCATTGACTGCCAGGAGATTAATAACAATATGGAATGGCAAGGTTGGTTTTCGCTAGGGCTTACGCTAATGGTATTAATTACACTGGCCTTTACCCGAATCAGCTCATATCTCGTATTAATGGCGGCGCTCACCATACTGAGTGTTTGTGGCATCATCAGCGCACCTGAGGCATTGGCAGGTTTCAGTAATCCTGGCTTGATTACGGTAGCGGCAATGTTCGTGGTCGCGGCCGGCATTCACGCTTCCGGAGGCGTCGATCTTCTGGTGCACCACATTCTGGGGCACCCTAAAACGATCCGTCAGGCGCAGATGCGCATTTGCCTTCCGGTAGCGATGCTGAGCGGATTCTTGAATAATACACCGTTGGTGGCGACCATGATTCCAGCGGTACACTCACTGGCAAAGAAAGCCGATATCGCGCCATCCAAACTGATGATACCACTAAGCTATGCAGCGATTTTGGGAGGCACATTAACGCTGATCGGCACCAGCACCAACTTAGTAGTTAACGGTCAATATCAGACACTCACTGGCAATCCAGGCTTTTCACTCTTCTCCATCACAATCATTAGTCTGCCTGTCGCGCTAATCGGTATATGTCTTATATTTTGGATATTTCCACGCGTCCTGCCTAATTATCGCAACGACCCTTTGCTCGACCAGATGCGCGAGTTTACCTTGGAAGTAGCAGTGGCTCAGGACGGGCCGCTGGTCGGCAAGAGTGTGCAGCAGGCCGGGCTGCGGAATTTAAAACGTGTTTATTTGGTAGAGATCGAGCGCGAGGGACACATTTTATCCGTAGTGACACCCGATGAATTACTCAAAAGCGGCGACCGCCTAGTCTTTGCCGGTGATACAGAGGCAATCACAGATCTGTTACGCATTAATGGACTGGTTCCTTCGACTCACGAAGGAGAACCGCTGCTGGCGGGTCACCAGAACGAACGACGGCTGGTGGAAGCGGTTATCTCACCTCACTCGGACTGCATTGGTGAAACGATTCGTGAATCAAATTTTCGCGGCCGTTATGGTGCCGCGGTATTGGCCGTAGCGCGCAATGGCGAACGTGTTGCCGGCAATCTCGGGAGTATTCAGTTACAATCAGGCGACACCCTGCTACTGGATGCGCGCCCCGCTTTTGTTACCCGTCAACGTTATAACAAAGATTTTCTACTGATCAACGACCTCGACAGTGAACCGCCGCGACATCAACATGCTTATCTTGCCTGGGGCATTCTATTGGGAATCGTTGTTATCGCGAGTTTTGAGATTACGAGCATGATGAATGCCGCACTGCTCGGCGCAGCAGCGATGATAGCCACCGGATGTTGCTCCGCTAACCAGGCACAGAAGAGTCTTGATCTTGGCGTCCTGATTACCATTGCCGCCTCATTTGCTTTAGGAGCGGCATTACAGAATACCGGTGCCACCAGCTTAATCGCCGAAAAGGTCGTAACCCTCAGCGGTGGCGAGGCATGGCTAATGTTAGTGCTCATCTATATCACCATTTCCATCCTGACTGAGATAATCTCCAACAACGCGGCCGCGGTATTAATGCTACCTGTTGTACTCGACATCACCAATACCGCCAACCTAAACCAGGAGCCGTTTATTTTCGCCATCATGATGGCCGCCTCTGCCAGCTTTGCCACCCCGATTGGTTATCAAACCAATCTTATGGTACAGGGACCAGGCGACTATCGCTTTAGTGACTTTCTCAAAGTGGGTATACCCATGAACATCATTATCGGCATTTGCGCCATCGTACTTATTACCCTTATCTATCCGCTACGGCCATAAGACACAACATGCATGACCATACAGATCACCACCACACAACGGGCAATATTAAACTCGCTTTTTTTCTGAATCTTGGGTTTACTATATTCGAAATCATTGGCGGAATATGGACGAATAGTCTAGCCATTGTGGCGGATGCTGTCCATGATTTGGGAGATACTCTTGCATTAGGTTCTGCTTGGTATCTAGAAAATTTGTCGCACAAAAAAGGCGACAAAAAATACTCCTATGGTTATCGTCGGTTTTCATTATTGGGCGCCGTAATCACTACCTTGATTTTAATTATCGGCTCTTTATTCGTATTAAGCGTCGCGATCCCCCGATTGTTCGAGCCTGAAAGTGTGCATGCCGAAGGGATGTTCATGTTTGCTATCATTGGCATCGTTGTTAATGGCGTAGCGGCCTTGCGACTTAAAAAAGATTCCAGTATAAATTCACAAGCCATTGCCTGGCATTTTATCGAAGACGTACTTGGCTGGGTTGCAGTTTTAATTGTTAGCATCATTTTGCTGTTTAAAGACATCCCGATACTCGACCCTATTCTGTCAATTCTTATCACACTCTATATATTATTTAACGTGGTAAAAAATCTGAAAAAAACGGTATCTATTTTTCTTCAAGCAGTACCTGATGAAACCAATATCGAATCTTTCAATCAACAAATTAAAACTATCCAGGGTGTGCTGGATGTTCACCACACCCATGTGTGGTCTATGGATGGTGAAAAAAATGTACTCTCAACGCATGTCGTGATCGATGACAATACTTCACAAGAAAATATTCTTAGAATAAAAGAAGCGATTAGACATATGGTGAAAGAAATCAATATTTACCATTCAACCGTAGAGATAGAATATATCAGCGAAACATGCCGAATCGATGACAATACATGTCAGTGATCGAGATGTTTTTTTACACAATAGGCATGCACCTCTCTTCTAAACATCTCATGGATTTCGCGCAAAAGCTCAAGAAAAACGGAGCACTTGGAAGGGCATCATCGGCCAGCTGCCGAGCTTGTTGTGGCCAAGTAAATCTGCACAAAAAATAGCGGGAGACATAACTGTCTCCCGCTTAGCTATTATGAATTGACTAAATGATTTATTGTTCGCAATTAAAATTATTTATTGCGGCTTCATATTCATCAACTCTGATAGGATCCGACCAAAAGTTTTTATACGTAATAAACGCATTTGGCATTGTCTTCGGTTGACCACAAACCACATAACTTGCACCAAGAAACTGAGCATAAGTTTCAGGAAACCCTCTCGCTATGTGACAAGTACGGCAAGTTTTACCATAGACATTATGATACAAACTTGTTTCTGCCGCATTCGATGCTCCCGGAGTCCAATTAGAAGGAACAGCAGGTAGAACCGGCACATCACTCGCGCCAGGGTACCAAGCGTTGATAAGCTCAGCAATTTTATTGCCTGAGTTTATGGCTGCCACTTCATCATTCAACGTATGAAAATTAGCAAATTCAGACCCACTTAGCACTGACGCACCATTTGAATAATCCCAAGCTCGATCATTGGAATAGCGGAAAGAAGGCAAATCGAATTCCCTGAACTTGGCATTCACAACCAGATTGTTGGCATCCAGTACTGCTCCATCGCTACCGTGACAAACCATGCATAAATGCGGTAATGGTTTCGGACCCAAGCCATCAAGATCGGCAAAATTTATTCGAACCGATCCTGCCGTCCCACCACCGTAAGCGTAGAAGCTCACCGCATTATTGCCCGCAGAACCATGATATTCCATCGTGACTGTGGCACCTTGCGTATCAGGATTTTGATTTTCGGCATCATTAGCATTACTTGGATTCTGATCAGGTGACCCATAATTTGTCACATAACAGGAATAATCAGCGCTGTTACCCAAACAATGCATATCTCGACCAAAGCCCAAATCGTTATGATTTAAGTAACTTGCCCTGGTTCCACCTGAACCATCAGCACCAAAACCATTTTCAGCCCACCAATCTCCTAATGTGAGTTTGGCGTCAGTGGGATCGATTGCGGCATAATAATCTAATACTGATTGCACCGGGTTTGCCGGTAAATATTGTCCTATGGGGCCCGTTAAAAAACTGGGGCGTCCGGTGGCATCAATATCTCCATAGTAGGGCAAATCTACAAGATCAGCGGTTAATACTATAGGTTCACCACATTCTACATAAGGATATGGCGGCCAAAGATCATTACCCGACATTTTCGGACGATCATCAGTGTTTATAGTATCGTTCAACAAAACGACGTCTGTGCCGCTGGGTAATTTTCCGCGCAATTCAAGGCGTAATGTGTTTCCCGCAGGTGGATTAGAATAAGGAATGCGATAGATGGCATGATATTGATCGCCGTCTAACGCTGTTTCCTTAACTTGAGATGCGGTTGAACCCGCTTCCGTTACATACGCACGAAGTACCAGGTTCGACCATGCACTCAATGACGGATCTAATTCGAGTCGAACGCACGTTGCGACATTTGGGTCGTTGCCAGCAACATCCATATTAATCGTGGAAAAATGTTTAGTGGTGCCTTCGTACATAAATCCTGTTGCATCGCTCACCATTTGTCCCTTATCTTCTTCAATCCAAAAACCGTTAGATTCATCGTAGGACCACATAGGAATTGTTGGTTTTGCAATAGCTAACTGATCATCTGAAATAGGCACATCTAACAAAGCCTGCATACCATTTTTTAAATTAACTTCTTTTCCAAAAGCATCACGAAACTCCGCGAACAATGCGCCGTAACTTACCAATTCCATATTGTCGCCACTATTATCAAGCGCACGATAATCACCGGGAAGCGCACGACGAGCGGGATTTAATGTTGCCATGGATAACGATATGGGGCCTTTAGCAGGTGACTGATCTGAGTAAACCAGTGAGTTTGCTGGCAATCTGAGACGTGCGCCTTGACGCTTACATTTTCGTTCATCGGTCACATGCTGACGTGATTCGACGTTGCTCAAT
>CALZHW010000018.1 GCA_945787125.1 uncultured Ectothiorhodospiraceae bacterium | reverse complement strand
ATGTACAAAACAGCAGTAGTTGCGGTATCTTTGTCTTGAAGAGTTGCTTTCATGATATATCCTCCTTTTCTGGCTTGATATAGATAAGGGTAGCAGATTGCAATTCTTCATAGTTTCTACAGGGACGTATTCACGGCGTCTCTCGGTAAGGTTTTACCGCTACGGGTGCTGGAAGGTGGCACTTTTTGCAACTTTGAACACCGAAGCTTGAGCATTAAAAACAACTACTCAATATTCTGCACTTGTTCACGTATCTGCTCGATATACACTTTCAAATCAATACCGGCTTTGGTGGTATCGCTGTCCATTGATTTCGAACACAACGTATTAGCTTCTCGATTAAGTTCTTGCATTAGAAAATCCAATCGACGACCAACAGGCTTCTTATCTTTACTGGTAAGAATTCGATCCACTTCATGCAGGTGTGTTTCGAGACGTTTTAATTCCTCTTCCACATCGGACTTCTGGGTGATCATTACCATTTCTTGCTCTACGCGGTCACTATCTATCTGCAATTGCAATTCTTCGAAACGCGCCAGTAAACGTTCTCTGACTTTCTGTAAGATGTCGCGAACGCGCTCACGCAATGAAGCGACAATGCTTGACATGGCGGCGACATGTGCCAGCATCGCATCGCGCAGTTTTTCACCTTCACGTTCCCGCGTGACCACCAAATCTTCCAATGCTTTATGTAATAAATTAAGACTTGCTTCTGAAATTGCCTTAACATCTGTAGCAGGCGCCTCCAATATGCCCGGCCACTTTAATAACTCCAAAGGTGACACCTGCTGAAGACCCGGGAAACTTTGTTGAAGAGTTTCACACAAATCGGCCAGTAATTTTAAGTTTTGCGCATTAACTTCGAGGCTCCTACCTCCTGCATCTGTCGTACTAATGGTGAATATTGCCTCTAACTTGCCACGCTGCAAATGCGCCTTGATGGCATCACGAGCATCACTTTCAATCAAGCGAAAATCCTCTGGCAAGCGAATAAACGGTTCGAGATAACGATGATTAACCGTACGCAACTCCCAAATCAATGTCGCTGTTTCCAATTTTTTTTCTTCGCGAGCATACGCCGTCATACTTCTAATCATGAATCATCCTCAAAGGTTGCCGCTATTGGGCGATATAAAGTAAGTGAGTTAACTCGGATAATTCATGAATTATTCGGGTTAAACATCGAATTTCATATAAAACGCATATTATCTGCGGTTTCAAGAGCTTATACAAGAAATGAGCAATACATCAGAATTTTTACCCAGTAACACGATTATCGATAACTACCGACTTGACTCCGTATTGGGCGGCGGCGGTTTTAGCGTGGTTTATTTAGCGACAGACTTAAGCAACAATGAGCCACTGGTTATCAAAGAGTATTTTCCTTCCAAGCTCGCGACACGTGATAAAAATTTGCGGGTTATTGCCGCTAACAAAGCTTCAGAAAAGCATTTTCGTCAAGGTCGTAAATTGTTCTTTCAGGAAGCCAGTATTCTAGCCTCTCTCAATCATCCCAATGTCGTGGAAATTCTTGGCTTTTGCCAGGCATATGGCACGATATATACCGCCATGCGCTATGAAAAAGGCTTGAGCTTGCAGGCTTATATCAAAAAACAGGGGAAAGGTCGTAGCGAACGATTCATTATGAATGTATTTATGCCGATTCTTAAAGGACTCAAAGCCGTGCATGAAATTGGCTTGCTGCATTTGGATATTAAACCCGGCAATATTTACCTGCGACAATCAAATGAACCAGTCTTGCTAGATTTTGGTGCAGCACACAAACTCCGTCTATCAGCAGGCTCTCGCTTATTTCCCGTAGTTTCCCATGGCTTTTCACCCCCCGAGCAAACCCGCAAAAATGCCAATTTAGGACCATGGACCGATCTGTATGCTATTGGCGCCAGTATGCGCGCCTGCATTGAAGCCAAACCCCCCACGCCCGCAAAAGATCGCATGAACAATAAGACGCTCATGCCTGCGGCGCACTGTTACAACAAACACTATTCCGAGGATTTTTTAAACGCCATTGACTGGGCAATGTCATTGGAGGGTGAAGACCGGCCGCAATCCATCGATGATTTTTTAAACACCTTGATTCCCATTCATTCGGAACTAAAAAAGGCCGGCTAAATTGCTGAGCAATTTACACCTCGCCAAAATCGCCAGATTATTAACAACATTCCTTAGGTCACGTACTCGCACTGACGCAAAAAGCTGCGTATAATCGCGCCCAATTAAATACTACCTAGACTACCTAGATCCTGCAAGTGATCGTACTTGCGCAGTGCAAGATATTGATTCGTAGAGCAAATTAATATTTGAGCGCAATCCTTATTGTGATTGCCGAAAATAGTGATATTGCTCTACGGATCAAGAGCTTGTGCTGAGTAGGTGCGAGCACTTGCAGGATCTAGGTACTAACACAAAGGAACATCTATGCGACCCAGTGGCAGAAACCCTAACGAGTTACGTCAAATCGAGATTACTCGTAATTTCACCAAACATGCAGAAGGATCGGTTCTGGTTTGCTTTGGCGATACCAAAGTCATTTGCACTGCAACCATTGATGATTATGTCCCACGGTTTTTAAAAGGCCAGGGCAAAGGCTGGATTACGGCCGAATACGGCATGTTACCAAGGTCTACTGGCGATCGCATGGCAAGGGAAGCATCACGCGGAAAACAAGGTGGCCGCACTCTGGAAATACAACGGCTAATCGGTCGCTCATTGCGCGCCGTGGTTGATTTGAAAAAACTAGGTGAACGCACCATCACCCTCGATTGCGATGTTATTCAAGCGGATGGCGGAACACGTACGGCCTCTATCACCGGCGGTTATGTTGCGCTGGTGGATGCAATCAACCATATCGCCAAAAAAGACCCCAGCATCAAGGCCTCACTCATTGGCCAGTTAGCCTCGGTTTCCGTCGGCATCTACCAAGGCACGCCGATACTGGATCTGGATTACCCCGAAGACTCTATGGCTGAAACCGATATGAATGTTATTATGAACGCCGATAACAAGTTTATCGAAATTCAAGGAACCGCCGAAGAGAAAACTTTCTCCATGGATGAACTGCAACAAATGCTGCAACTGGCCTCCCAGGGTATTGAACAATTGCTGGCCAAACAAACCGAAGTTTTGGCTGAGTAAAAGTGCCAAGCCAAATCATCCTTGCCAGCGGGAATGCCGGCAAAGTGAGAGAAATCCAAGCCGTGCTTGCGGAATCATCGATCATCGTTAAACCACAATCTGAGTTTGCTGTGCCTGAAGCGGATGAAATCGGCCTGACGTTCGTTGAAAACGCGATTATAAAAGCCCGTAATGCCGCCGTGTACACGGGGCAGGCGGCAATTGGTGATGACTCTGGTCTGGAAGTTGATTTTCTCAACGGTGAACCCGGCATTTATTCTTCGCGTTATGCCAATGCTGAGAGTGCTGAGAGCACCGAGAGCGATAGCCAGGCGAATAACGCAAAGTTATTAAGCGCGCTAAAAAATGTTCCTATGGAAAAGCGCAGCGCACGCTTTCAATGTGTCATTGTTTACCTGCGGCATGATAAAGACCCAACACCCATCATTTGCCAGGCCAGCTGGCATGGCTTTATCAGTAATCAACCTAGTGGTGACAAGGGTTTTGGTTATGACCCCTTATTTTTTGTACCCACCCACCACTGTCACGCCGCTGAATTAGACAGCGAAACGAAAAACCAGATCAGCCACCGTGGCCAAGCCATACGGCAGCTTGCTGAGTATTTTCGAACTCATTCCTAAAAGAATATCATCGATTAGCAATCAGATAGCACCTATATTACAGCACAATTACCAGCTACCGCGACCCCACCCCAAGAGCGACTGGAATAGTCCCTGCAACTCAGATATAATCCGCACCGTATTTAACTTACTCTGGAGTTTGCCAAATGGCTCGCGTTACTGTTGAAGATTGCCTTGATAATGTAGATAACCGTTTTGAACTCGTGTTATTGGCCACTAAACGTGCCAGACAACTCGCCAATGGTCAAGATGCGCTCATTGACTGGGAAAATGACAAGCCCACCGTGGTTGCATTGCGCGAAATTGCTGAAGGCCTCATCACACCCAAAATATTGGCTCACCGAGAAGCCATGCGAATTCTGGCTGAAGAACAAGGCGACATCGAAGAAGAAATATAAACTCGCAACAATTATTCACGCAGCCACTCATTGGCTGCGGACATTAAGGCCTTTCTCTACATCAATGCGATGCAAACCCCTTTTCAAATCCCATTGTCTGACTATTGATTTTCATTGCGCATCGTTATCTAATCGTTTCTACTACCCACTAAACCTTAGCCCCGTAATAAACATAAAGAAAAATATAAAGATAAAGCTTGTGATCGTATGTTCTTAATCAGCGACTTATGCACCATGCTGGAAACCTACCTGGAAAAAGAACAGGTTGAGGAAGTTTACCGCGCCTACTTGTTTGGTGCAGAAGCGCATGAAGGGCAAATGCGGCTCAGTGGTGAGCCCTACATTTACCATCCAATCGCCGTGGCGCGCATTCTTGCGGGTCTAAAGCTAGATCATAAAACGCTCATGGCCGCAATACTCCACGATGTCATCGAAGATACCGACTTTGCCAAAGATCAATTGGCTAAAGAATTTGACGAAGAAGTGGCGGAGCTAGTAGATGGTGTCAGTAAACTGACTCTCATTAAGTTTGAATCAAAAGCCGAAGCGCAGGCTGAGAACTTCCAAAAGCTTATGCTAGCCATGGCAAAAGATGTCCGAGTAATATTGATCAAACTCGCGGACCGCTTGCACAATATGCACACAATCGGCATTATGCGGCCTGAAAAACAACGTCGCATCGCCAAAGAAACGTTGGATATCTACGTACCCATTGCCCATCGACTTGGCATAAACAACATCCGGGTTGAGTTGCAAGAACTGGGGTTTAAAGCACTCCACCCGCAACGCTACAAAATAATTAAAGAATCAATTCTAAAAGCACGCGGCAATCGAACAGAAATTATCAGTAAAATTGAAACCTCGGTCTCTGAGCGATTAACGAACGAAGGTATCATCTGTAAAGTTATTGGTAGAGAAAAAAGCCTGTATAGCATTTACCAAAAAATGCGCAGCAAACATCTATCCTTTTCACAGGTTTTTGATGTCTATGCATTTCGAATCATCGTTAACAGTGTCGATGATTGTTATCGCGCCGTAGGCATCATGCATAATCTGTACAAACCTCTCCCAGGACGTTTCAAAGACTATATTGCGATTCCTAAAAACAACGGCTATCAGTCGTTGCACACGGTACTATTTGGCTCTTACGGTGTACCTATTGAAGTTCAGATTCGTACTGATGACATGGAAAAAGTGGCTGAAGCTGGGATTGCGGCACACTGGTTGTACAAACAGAACGATGCCAATATGGCGCGAGTAACGGCTAACGACTGGCTAAGAGGCATTCTGGAAATCCAAAAAACTTCCGGCAACTCAATGGAGTTTCTGGAAAATGTCAAAATTGATTTGTTCCCCGATGTGGTTTATGTGTTCACGCCTACCGGTGAAATCATGGAACTACCACGTGGTGCTACCGGCGTTGACTTCGCGTATGCAGTGCATACCGACATTGGGGACTCCTGTGTTGCCATAAAAATTGATCGCCATCTTTCACCCCTGCGAACACCGCTAGAAACTGCACAAACCGTAGAGATCATTACCGCGCCGGGCGCCAAACCTAACCCTGCCTGGCTTAACTTTGTTGTAACGGGCAAAGCACGAACACACATCCGTCATTATTTGAAAAATCTTCAGTCCGATGAAGCAATATCCTTAGGTCGTCGCTTGCTGGAGCGCAGCCTGGCTTCACACGCATTGTCTATTGAAAAAATTCCTGAGTCACGGACTAACGAATTTCTAAAGTCTATGAACATCAATGCTTTTGAGAACCTCTTGCAAGACATCGGTTTAGGCAACCGCCTACCTTTGTTAGTCGCAAAACAGCTTGCCGCCAGAATGCATCCACTACCGCTCGACAAAATTAGCCGCAAAAAAGCCAAGCACCCATTTGCCTTCAAACGTATTTTTTCGCGCTACGCTCCATCATGGCTCAAGCAAGAAAGACTAAAAGTCTCGCCCTTAGCGATCAAAGGCACTGAAGGTGTTGTCGTCAACTACGCAAAATGTTGCCGCCCTATTCCCGGAGATTCAATTGTCGGTATTTTCAATGCTGGTAAAGGCATAGTGATCCACATAGCTGCCTGCTCAAATATTCAAGATACCAAAAAGAACCCTGAAAATATTCTTGAGCTCCAATGGGAGGAAAATATCGCAGGTGAATTTCCCGTTGAAATAAAAATTATCGTCAGTAATAAAAAAGGCGTATTGGCGACCGTTGCTTCTGCAATTTCAGGCATGGAATCAAATATTGAAAACGTTGTATTGAATGACAAAGATACTAAGTTCACCGAGATGAATTTTCTAATTACTGTCAAAAATCGTAAACATCTCGCCAATATCATTCGTCATGTGCGATCACTCGATCAAGTGAAAAAAATAACCCGGACAAAAGGATAAATAAATATGAGCAAAGAAATTATATCCACCGATAAAGCACCGCAAGCAATCGGCACTTACTCACAAGCAGTCAAAACTGGCAATACCGTCTATCTCTCCGGGCAAATTCCACTCGTGCCCAGCAGCATGGAATTGGTAGATGGAGATATGTCCGCCCAAATTAAACAAGTATTTGAAAACCTGACAGCAGTTTGCAAGGCTGCTAATGGCGACTTGCAAGATATCGTCAAATTAAATATTTTTCTAACCGACTTAAGCCATTTTCCACTGGTAAATGAAATTATGGCGCAATATTTCTCAGAGCCCTACCCCGCACGAGCCGCTATAGGCGTCGCGTCATTACCAAAAAATGCACAAGTTGAAATGGATGGCATTATGGTATTGTAAGCCAGCAATAATTAAAAAGGATAAACCATGTTTTGGCAAAAACAGGGACAGCCAGATGAACCTAAAATTGGACTACTACTTTCTGGCGGCGGTGCCAGAGCCGCGTATCAAGTTGGCGTGCTCAAAGCTTTAGCTGACACTTTACCAAAACACGCCGCCAACCCTTTCCCTATCATCTGCGGCACATCCGCAGGTGCAATCAATGCAGCTGCTCTTGGTATTTACGCACACCAGTTTCGTGAAGCTATCTGGCGTTTGGTTCATGTCTGGGGAAATTTCCATGTTGATCAAGTCTTCCGCAGTGATGTCACCAATCTAACCGGCACCGCTTTGCATTGGATGGCTGCATTAACAACGGGTGGATTAGGCAAATACGATCCTGTCGCTATGCTAAATAGAGAGCCACTTGAGGAATTGCTGCGTTATTATTTACCATTTGATAATATTCAAAACTCCATTAATGATGGACATCTGGAAGCTTTGTGCATTACCGCTTCGAGTTATTCAACGGGTGATTCTGTCTCATTCATTCAAGGACACGAGGAAATCCAACCTTGGTCCCGTACTAATCAGGTCGGCATACATGCAAAAATTGGCCTACAACACCTAATGGCGTCTTCCGCCATTCCTTTTCTATTTGCTACAGAATCAATTGACAATGATTTTTATGGTGACGGCACAATGCGCCAACATTCACCAACCAGTCCCGCTTTGCATTTAGGCGCAAACAAACTGCTCATTATAGGTAATAAACACGAAGCCCCTGCGAGTGAATCCGAAAAAAGGATAGATCGCAACCCTTCGCTGGGCCAAGTTGCTGGACATGTTTTAGATAGCATCTTCCTTGATAATGTGAGCGCCGACGTTGAGCGCATCCAGCGAGCCAATAAGAATCTGAGCCAAATTCCTGAAAAACACTTACCAGACAACAGTGTAAGCATGCGGCAAGTTGAGATCCTATATATTTCACCCAGCCGAGACTTGTATCCTATCGCGCAAAAACACTACGACTTGATGCCCAAATCGGTTCGCATTTTTCTGCGGCGTTTAGGTACCTCACGCAAGCATGGCTCAAACTTGATCAGTTATTTATTGTTCGAAAAAGAATATTGCCGCGAACTAATCGCCCTGGGATATAGTGACACTATTGCACGTAAAGACGAAGTTATGCAGTTTATGGGTTTTGCTGAGGAAGAATAGACGGTTAGATTGTTTTCTTCCTTAGGAACGTGCCCTCAACCAAATTCACTGGATCAATTACGCGATACTCTACCCCGAACAATTCATGAATTACACGATTTCTCGCTTGATCTTTGATTCTACAGAAGATTATCTTCGGCAAGCTGCTCCTGCGTTGCTCTCGACAATTGCTCCTGCATTGTTCTACCTTCGCCCATCCATGGGCTCGTATCTCCTGCATCCATGCAGTCGTCAATCGACCGTACGCACGGGTACGGCGCTCAATCAGATAATCTGCTGTAAAATAAAATCTCTTCGCGATAATCTCGTGAATTCATGAAATATCCGGGTTACAATCGTTAGCTTGATATAAACCTAGATTAATCAGCTGAACTGCGATTATTCCAGGATAAACCTATTTTTTACTTTCGGTAACATATTAATCAAAATGCTAAATATTCCTCAATACCTTGCTGCTGAGCTTAACACCTCAGAAAAAAACATTAACGCTACTATACAAATGCTTGACGATGGCGCCACGGTGCCTTTTATTGCGCGTTATCGTAAAGAAATCACTGGCGGACTGGACGATGTCAAGCTTCGCCAGCTCGAAGAAAGGCTAAATTATTTACGCGAGTTGGAAGATCGCAAAAAAGTCGTTTTAAAATCAATGACTGAACTCGAAAAATTAACCCCTGAGCTAGAAAATAACATTGTTAATACAGATTCAAAAACCGAACTTGAAGACTTGTATCGCCCCTTTATGCCAAAGCGCAGAACCAAAGCACAAATCGCCAGAGAAGCCGGATTGGAACCACTCGCAATTCAATTGCTAGAAGATCAAACACTTGATCCAGAAGCAACAGCAATACAATTCATTAATGCTAAAAACAATATCAATGAGGCCAGTGACGCTCTCGAAGGTGCCAAACAAATCCTGATGGAAACATTTGCTGATGACCCTGCACTGAGCACCAAATTACGTGAGTACTTATGGGAAAACGCCCAAGTGCAATCCAAAGTCATCGAAGGCAAAGAGGAAGTAGGCAGCAAATTCACCGATTATTTCGATATGGTTGAACCGGTGCGCAGCATTCCCTCACACCGGGCATTAGCCATCTACCGCGGGCGCAATGAAGCAATCCTGCAAATGAATCTGGTTATTGAAGAAGAAGGTGAAATAGTCAATATTAACCAGAGCACGGTTTGCACCAACTTTATCATTAAGCAATTTTCCTTGAGCAATGACCAAGCAGCAAGTCAATATTTAAAAGAATGCGCACGCTGGGCCTGGCGAGTAAAATTATCAACCCGACTGGATACCGAAATTAAATTAACGATAAAAGACGCGGCCGACCTTGAAGCGATCAATGTGTTCTCCACCAACCTGCATGATTTATTAATGGCAGCACCCGCTGGCCCACGCACTACCATGGGACTTGACCCAGGCTTTAGAAGCGGCGTGAAAGTTGCGATCGTTGACAATACTGGAAAATATATTGCCAATGACGTGATCTATCCTCACCAACCGCAAAACCAATATGCTCAAGCCATGCAAAAGCTCGCGGTACTTGCCAAACAATATAACGTTGAGCTTATCAGCATCGGCAATGGCACGGCCTCGCGTGAAACTGAAAGACTGGCCGCAGAATTAATTGCTAAACACCCTGAATTGAGGCTACAGAAGATTGTCGTTTCTGAAGCCGGTGCCTCGGTATATTCCGCTTCTGAAACTGCCGGACAAGAATTTCCAGATCTTGATGTCACCGTGCGTGGCGCCATTTCCATCGCACGACGTTTACAAGATCCGTTGGCGGAATTAGTAAAGATTGAACCGAAAGCTATTGGTGTTGGCCAGTATCAACATGATGTCAATCAATCGAAGCTGGGTAAAAAACTGGGGTCAGTCGTTGAAAATTGTGTGAATGCGGTAGGGGTTGACGTTAATACCGCTTCTGCAGCATTGCTTTCGTTTATTTCTGGCCTAAACAAAACATTGGCAAGCAACATTGTAAAATTTCGCGATGAAAATGGTAAATTTTCACAGCGCAAAGATTTGAAAAAAGTCCCGCGCCTAGGTGAAAAGGCCTTTGAACAATGTGCGGGCTTCTTACGGATTATGGACGGCAAAAATCCACTTGACGCATCAACCGTGCATCCAGAAGCTTATCCGCTGGTCGAACAAATTGTTTCCCGGACAGAAAAAGAAATTAAACAAATTATTGGCAATGCAGTGTTGTTAAAGAACTTAAAAATCGAAGACTATGTGGATGAAAAATTTGGTAGACCCACCGTTCAAGATATTTTGAATGAACTGGAAAAACCGGGCAGAGATCCGCGCCCAGAATTCAAAACAGCGCAGTTTAAAGAAGGCGTTGAAACCATGGCTCACCTTGAGCCAAACATGATTCTTGAAGGCGTTGTGACCAACATAACCAACTTTGGTGCATTTGTTGACATCGGTGTACATCAAGATGGGCTGGTACACATCTCTGCCATTGCTGATAAATTTGTTGATAATCCACGCAGCGTGGTTAAGGCAGGCGATATCGTCAAAGTTAAAGTACTCGAAGTGGACATTGCCCGCAAGCGCATTTCACTCTCCATGCGGTTAGCTGACACCGCCGCAACAAAAACAACGCCCATGAGTAAAAAACCAGAAAAACGCAAGTCCCAGCCGGCTAATACGCCACCAGTTGCGGCAAATTCAGCCTTTGCGCTGGCTTTTAATAAAGCGAAAGAAGGTGCATAATTTCCTGAGCAGCAAGGAACTCTGGTAAAAGCACTTGCTCTAACGCTTTATTAGTTGATACTTATAAAGCTTTCGAAATAATATAAAGTAAGCAAAACGATAGACATACAACAGGAGCAAGTGTAAATGATGAAGAACTTCTTAATAAGCAGTGCATTAGCCGTATTTCTTGGTTTAGCAGCGAACGGCGTGATGGCCTGTGGTGGCGAAGAATCCGGCAAACATATTGGCAGTGTCTTGAAAGTTAATGCAGATAACTCCACATTCACCATCCGCGATGCAGAAACCAATAGCCCAATCACCTTTTCGGCCAGTAAAGACATCATGAAAGAAGTCGGCCAGGCGTCAGGTCGGGTTGTGATCAATTATGAAGAAGATGACGAAGGCGCATTAGTCGCTGTTGGCATCGCGCTTTAAATAATTAAAGTGATTTAAAGGAAAAAACCTGCAATCAGCAGGTTTTTTTTGCTCTTAGCATTACTTAAATATGATCTTCTTATCACGAAATCCCGATAAATCGGGAGAATTTGTATTAACTTTCCCCAAAAACAGCCGATTAACCTGTAGAACAATTCACAAAGGAGAAAACCGTGGATATCAACAGCATCTCAAGCGGTGTGGTGACTCAAAGTAAAATGCAGCAAACGGGTGATGCGATTGGCATTCATGTGGCAAAAAAAGCCCTAGATATCCAATCTAATGTTGCAAATCAACTGATCGATTCGGTCAAACAATCAACACCCCCCAGTGAGCCTCATTTGGGTAATAAAATCAACGTCCAGGCATAGTATCGCGAAATATCTATTAATTCTAATTTCATTTCCTATTCAAAAGCGCCCTTAGTGGCGCTTTTTTATGACTATATTTCTTGCTGCCCTATTCAAGTTGCCGATGATTAATTTTAATTTCCTCGGCCACTTCAGGTTTTATACCCGCTGATTTAGCAAACTCAGGCCACTTATCTAAGGCACTAACAACATCATTAATAATCTCTTCCGCCTTGTTTAAGCTAATGGAATCAGCAATGGCAATAAGGTCTTGCCGGGTAAAATTATCACGTTTGTTATTGACGCTCATCTGATGTTGATTCGTCCATTTTCCAGCAGGATTGTGCGCATAAGTCACATCGTATGCCGGCGATAAATTCCATTTACCATCAGCTGTCATCAAGAAAGAAATGTTTTTGGTATGATCATCAAGATCACGCGCAGCAATATTAAATACCATACGCCTAAATTGTTCAGCGGCTTCGGCTTTACTTAACCGTAATCTACGCATAACCGTGAAAGCTTGCTCATAACTATAGGCACCTGGCATATTAAAATCATAATGTGCAATACCGCAAAGGGATTGCATATGAAGCTTTATATCATTCTCCCAGTCAAATCGTTTTGTCATGAAGTGCGCACGACCATTTTCTTCCAATAACCGGCATTCTGTCATATTTATGCCTGCCGCTTTTGCCATTAAATAGTAAGCATATTCTATACGACCGTAGCCTCTGGGTTCACCTAGCTCCAAATCAGTCACACCATCAAATTTGAGCAGCCAATAATCATAACCAGCGGGTGCCTTAACTTGACCTGATCGAACATTGCCTTGCTTATCCATCGCAATAACAGCCTTGGGCCTAGCACCTCCTGCCGATGTACCTACCCGAAGAATGTCCAGAATGGCATCAGCCGTTTCATTTTCAGAGCCATTCGCAGTGCTGCCCAATTCTGTTTTCAGGCCTTTCCTTTCTTTCATTACATCCTGTGCGAGCGCAACCAGGTCTGATACCTCAACAGAAACGGAGGTATCATATTTACCCGTAATTGCAGGTTCAAACTCCAGAGCTCCCATACCGCGCCTACCTGTATAGCAAAGACGCTCAACTGGACTAAAGCTTGCGCTATCTCGACCATTTCGGGCTAGCCATGTATCTATAATGCTATTGCCGAATTTATCCGGCAAGGCATCCGCTAATAAACCGGGTAATCCGAGAAAGGTATCTCTACTTAGGGTGGGGAATGAAAACTTGCCGTCGCCCATACGTGCACTATCCAGGCTCATGTGAATAGGCGCTATGTCCAGGTCTTTCTTTAAAAAATCAGGATCGTATTCGAATATGGCATAACCTCGCTCATCAAGCCATGCTAGCGCACCAACCGTATTGCCCCATATTTTTACGATAGCTGTTTCGATTCTTTTTACCACTCAGATTCATCCTTTAATTTCTTGAGTCGTTCGCCGGATGCGCGCGCGCGTATTTTGCCTTGCATTTTCACTAACTGTAGTGGGCTAATGGTTGTTTTGGGGATGAAGTTATCTAGCTGCTCAAGCGCGCCCAACTCTCGCAACACGGCGATGAGAGTTGAAATTTTGCTACGACCCGCTTCAAGTGATTTAATCGCGTTAATAGATAATCTCGCGGCCTCAGCTAGATCCTTTTGAGTGATATTTTTTCGTAAACGAAGTGACTTAATTCGGTTACCGAGCTCTTCTTCGATTGCAGTATCTGATAGTGTATAAAAGTCCATAATAGCGATAAAATAGCCTCTTATTGGGGAAATAAAACAGATATAGCCTATAAAAGGGCTAATACAAGAGTACTAATACCATAATATATTGACAATTTACAGTCTTATTTAAGGCTATTGATAGGATTGAGTCTAATAACAGCTCATTAAAGGACTATTAAAGATGCAAGAATTCTCGATTACAACGTGCAACCTTCAATATAAAAAAGGAAGGCCTTTTTTAGAGCCCCCCATTCGAGCGCTTACAATTTGATTTAATTAGCGCCATGAATGCTATGGGGTCAGTAAAAAAAGTGACGTAACCCCTAATGGCACTTTTTTTTATCGTTAATTCAGCCTACTATACAACACAACATTTTGAGTCAAAAAGGAATTTAATGTGAGTGAAGAATCACCACTAGTAACCGCACAACAAACATATGCCAATAAACTACCGTTTCGTAACCTTGAAAAGGAATCAGTAAAACTTATTGAAGCCGTCAATCGAATTTGCCATGCAGACATTAAAGCACCACTGGACTCACCGCCCTATGCTCGTGGTATCGTTGAAGGTTACATCGTCAATACCGCAGAAACCAAGGCAGCATCTGACGGCAATCCGGTAAGCTTTAACATTGTTGGTAAGAGCCAACCGGGTGATGAAAAACCTTTAACACCCGGCGCGAATGAAGCCATTGAAGTCGTCACTGGTTGTATTATCGCAGAAGGCGAACTGACAACGATCCGCATGTGGGAAGCGATAGTAAGCGGTAACTCGATCAGTATTACCCGGCCTTTCCCTCCAAGATTTTTTATTGAAGAAAAAGGCTGTGATATAAAACAAGGCGACACGTTACTTGAGGCTGGAACCCTCATCAGCGCCGAGCATATCGGCATGCTTGCGAGCATGGGAATAAACGCTGTCGATGTAACAAAAAAACCCAGGGTAACGGTGTTCGCTTCCGGCGATGAAGTCATTCCTCATACCGAACCGATGAAACCCGGTTACATTTTTGATTGCAATACTCCAATGTTGGCAAGTGCGGTAATCACTGCAGGCGGAGAAGCGATAATTGCTGGCATTCAAAGTGATAACTTCGACGCCTTTGTGGCGCAAGTTAAAAAAGCCTTATCAGACTCGGATATGATTTTGATTTCCGGTGGCACTGCTATCGATGGTCGAGATTTCATTGCAGATCTCATTCGTGAAGTTGGCGAACTGATTATTGATGGCGTTCCCATGCGTTCAGGCAAACCATTGATTATGGGGATCAGCAATAACAAACCTATCGTTTGTGTTGCCGGGCATCCACCAGAAGCATTTCGCGGCTTTCAATTGTTCGGCAAACTTGCATTGAATTATTTGCTAGGCATAAGCAAAGCGCTACCGCAAGACTCTCCAGTGAACTAATAATTAACTGATAAGATAGATATCAAAACGCATAGCCTTTGTATTCAACGAATATGAAGGCTTTAGCCCGGCTAAATGCGATGCTTTCTTAGGACGTTTTACGACTACACGTTGCTTTGCTTGCTGCAAACACAGTTTCAATAACGCAGCGTCATGTAACTCATCACTGTAACCCAACAGAGCATGCAGTACCTGCATTTCTTTTTTTACTTTAGCCGTTTTCAAGCGCGGCGGGAACATGGGATCCAAATAAATAACATCCGGCTTTTGCTCAATTGCACTAAGGTATTGCACTGCATTGGCATTTACCAACGTCATCCGCCCAATAACCTCGGCTAATTCAATTGATGATTCCGCTCGCGCCAGGCCATCTTCCAACAAGGCTGCAACAACCGTTGACTGCTCGATTAAAGTCACACAACAGTTATAGCTGGCTAGCAAAAACGCATCTCGACCTAAACCTGCGGTTGCATCAATAACCTGCAAGCGCTCTGTATAAATACCCCCAATAGCGCGTAACAGCGGTTCAGATTTACGTGAAATTCGCTGTTGACGAAAACTCAACTGGGTAGAGAGAAAATCGATAGAGAGTCGTAATAATTCCTTATTCATCTGACCGGCTGGAACAGATAAACACAGCACATCATTACGATATTCTAAATACATTTCATATTCAGTGCTCAACGCCTCAACAATAGGCAAACCTAGTTTGATACTCAAGTTTTTTATTTTTTCACTTGCTGTATCCAGCAACGCGATTTTCTCAGAATAGGACATTGATTACATAACACTTTTCATAAAATCATTAATATTAGCGAGTATACCAGCCTGGCAAACGATTTTTAAAATGAAATACTGGTTTGAGAATTGCACATATTAATACTATTGAAATACTATTGAAATACTATTGAAATTTGTCGTTTTAAACCCAATATTCGTTAATATCAACCGTGATTGGTGAATCCCATGCGCAAATATCCCATTTATATTTTTCATTTTATCATACTACTGGCATTGTCTTTTTCTGCACTTGCTGAGTCCTCTGTCGACAAGAAACTTGCGAACTTACATAAAGGCATTTTTGTTATTGCCAGCGATCATCTGGACAATAGCTCGATGCGAAAAGTCGTCATTTATTTAATTCAACACGACGATAGTGGGCACTCAGGTGTTATTGTCAATCGACCGACAAATCTTTCGATTAATGAAGCATTTCCTGAAACCCACGCCAGTGATGCAGCCAATGGCCAATTGTTTTTTGGTGGACCATTACATACGCAATATTTATTCATGCTGACTCAAACTCGATTTACTCATGGTTTGTTTAACGTAGATCATGATATATGCTTTGGAACTGGCGATGAAATTATCATGCGCTTACAAGCGGAGAAAGCACCTGATAAAATGAAAACCTTCGCCGGCTTTTTCAGCTGGGGGCCAGGCCAATTAGAAACTGAGATCACCAATGGTGACTGGATAATGGCGCCCGCTACTGCTGAAGCTGTATTAAACACAGATACCGAAGAATTATGGGACACTTTATATAAGCGCTGGGCTGGTAGCTGGATCTAACCCGGACAATTCATGAATTACACGATTTCTCGCTTGATCTTTGATTCTACAGAAGTTTATCTTCAATCGACCGTACGCACGAGTACGGCGCTCAATCAGATAATCTTCTGTAAAATAAAATCTCTTTGCGATAATCTCGTGAATTCATGAAATATCCGGGTTAAGTTTGATAATTATCGACTAAGTGGTTAAAGTTGTATTGAAAAACTAATTCCTCTAACCAACACAAGATATTATGCATAGAAAATACCTCCTAAAACTTCTCGAAAATCATACTCCATTTAATCAAACAGAAGCTGACATGCTGCAAAAAATGCGGCAGTTTGTCACCGCAAATGAAAACTGTTTTGATAGAACACTTGAAGAAGGCCACATTACTGGCTCAGCCTGGCTAGTCGATAAAGATTTAAAACACGTTTTTTTCACCCACCATAAAAAACTCAACCGCTGGTTACAACCCGGCGGACATTCCGACGGTGACGCTAACACATTAGCCGTTGCCATGCGCGAAGCCAGCGAAGAGTCAGGTATTGAAGATGTTTTTATCCAACCACTCATTCAAGAAATTTATGATGTCGATATACACACAATCCCGGCCAGAAAAAATGAACCAGAACATCTGCACTATGACGTCCGCTTTATTCTAGAGACGGATAAAATCCATCCGCTAAAACTCAGTGATGAATCCAATCAAATCGCCTGGATAAGCATAGAAGATATCCCATCCTTGGCAAACGAAGCCTCGATCTTAAGAATGTTAGAAAAAATGCCAAAATAAGGAGGCCAAGCCCTTTGTTGGCTACCCCAACCTAAATGCCCACTACGGTCTTTCATAATTAGCATGATTGAGTAAAACCTGCTACTTTACTATTAAGACTTTTTTTGTGCGCATGGTTTATAGACATGAACAAAACGATGCATAAGCTATTTCGATTTTTGCCACTGTGCAATTCACGTTGCCATCGATATTTGATTACTGCGCTTTGGCTGTTTCTCCTGCTGTATCCTGCTCATCAATATTACTACTTTGAATTTGATCTCTCTCAATGGGATTTATTGCTATTTACCGGGGTAGCAACATTTATCGCAGGGCTTCACATCGTTGCTACTGTTCCTGAAAAATTCCAAGACGCTGTCACTCGACTGCAAAATCGACGCATTATAATATTTGACGAAACGAACCTAGAACAGCTTTTCCAGCAGATTCGCGAAGAGGGAGATCTTTGGGCACGAATCGTGGCACTACTTGCTGCCCTAGCTATGACGATAGCGTTTGTTGTTGCTTTAACGAACAAAAACTTTGACTGGCAAATGGTACTTTTGGGGGTCGGAGAAATTATCGGGGCTTACATAGCCGGAACTTACTTGGGGCGGATGGCCAATTATGGCCAATTTGGTTGGCATCTAAAGAAATTAGGCCTACAAATAAACACCAATCCTCTACATGTTGATGGGGTCGCGGGGCTAAAACCGATTGGCGATTTTTATTACTTCCAGGCAATGGTTGTAGCAATCCCGACCATATTTCTCGCGCTTTGGTGGTTTCTTTTTCCAGTTTGGCCACGTGACTATACGCATTGGGAAGACGTATATTTAGGCCTCATCAGTGCAACCCTGCTTTTAGAAATTCTGACATTTGTACTACCCATATGGTCTTTTCATCGAATAATGCAGAAGCAAAAAGCTGACTTGCAGCTAGTAGCAGACACACTTAGCAATGAGATTAGTGAACTGCAACATTCATTATATACCTGCAGTGATAGCGATGAAAAAATATTGATTGCAGCACAGATCGAAGATAAGACAAAGCGCTACTGGGCAATCGAAAACATGGTTACCTGGCCGGTGGATCTAAAAACAAAACGCAAATTCAGAATAAATAATATCCTTTTGTTTGTGCCGATTATGGGTGATATTGCTAAAAGGAACGTTGATTGGCCACAAATCCTTAACGCACTCAAACAGCTTATCTCCTGAGTTAAGCCTGGATTTACGTTGGCACTTATCAAATAAGGATTATCTGTGATTAGAAATTTCCACTATCTTTTGTTAATAGTTAGCTCCGTCACTTTTCTGGTCAGCATGAAAGTCCAGGCAACGGATTATGATTGGCAGGCACTGAATAACGAGAAAGTACTTGTTGATTCTGTGCGGGATGTTAAAGGAATACCCGGCGTTCGCGCAGCTTTTACGGTTAAGGCTAGCCGGGAAAAAATCTGGGCAACATTATTGGATTACGAAAATTTCCCCCTTGTTTTCGAAGGCATCGAACGTATGAATGTACTCAGCAACGAGTCTCATGGTGCGCGCATTGAGTTTTGGGTTGACGCAGTTCTTAAGAATCTGCATTTTATTCTGTTTCGGGACTACGTTGAATCAGGACATAAACTGACATGGCAAAGACTCTCAGGAGACATGAAAGATATTCATGGCAGCTGGCAAATACTCGATACCGATGACCCCAATAAAAAGCTTCTTGTATACGAATCTTATGTAGATATTGGATTTACTGTTGCAACCTGGCTAATACGCCAGGGAGCAAAGAACAAAGCAAAAAATATGGCACACCGGCTGCGGGAATGGATCGAGAATGAAAAAAGACTCGACTTTTAATTCCGGTTTTCAATTTTTTTCGAAGAGACCATCATCCTAGATTCCGAAGTTGAACGTTTACAGGTCAATTTAACATTATGAATTTATTAACCATATCAACTGCACCGCAGCTCACCCTTTCAGTGAGTCACTGCAACCTGTATTGCACGCCCTTTTGCACTGCTTTGCTATATAAACTATTTCCCAAAGGGAACAACCATTTGGAAGATAGTTCATTACGCAATTCAGCACAAAATGACGCACACTACAGGCTGCTCAACTACGGATTCTAGGATTATGAAACATCAATCAACTGATCAACCAGGCACTGTTTTATTTATTCCACATGGCGGAGGACCACTGCCTTTGCTGAATGACGAAGGTCATAAAGATCTAATTCATTTCCTAAAAAAAATAGCCCCTACACTGATTGCGCCACCAGCAGCAATCGTTGTGATAAGTGCGCACTGGGAAGAAAATGTAGCAACAATTACTAGCGGTGCAAATCCCGCTTTAATTTATGACTATTTCGGTTTTCCGGCTGAATCCTACGAAATTGAATACCCTGCACCGGGCAATCCTGAGCTTGCACAAAAAATATTTGCCTTATTGCAGCAAAACAATATTGAAGCGAAATTAGATGAGCAACGTGGATTCGACCACGGCTTATTTGTACCATTAAAAATAATGTTTCCAGCAGCAAACATCCCTTGCGTTCAATTATCACTGATCAACAACCTGGAACCATATGCACATATTAGCGTTGGCAACGCCTTATCGTCACTTATGCAGGAAAACATACTCATTATTGGTTCCGGCTTTTCATTTCATAACATGCGAGCTTTATTGTCTCAATCTTCTGCTGCAGTTGACAGTAAAAACGAAGAGTTTGAACACTGGTTAATTGATACTTGCACCAATATAAAACTTTCACCACAAGAGCAAGAGAAAAGACTAATACACTGGAGTGATGCCCCCTCTGCAAGATATTGTCACCCCAGGGAGGAGCACTTACTCCCTTTACATATTTGCTATGGAGTAACGCGCTCTAGTGCCGAGCTAATTTTTGATGGCACAGTATTAGGAAAAAAAACCAGTGCATTTTTATGGTGATTAAAATGTGAATCAACTGCTAGTGAACTTAGGAACATACACGTTCCTCAGCCTATTCGCCGGATAGATGCATATATAACATTATAAGCGGGCCTGCTATTAAAAAGACACCGATGAGGTAGAGTATTATTCTATTCTTCATCAATCTTCCTTAATATATTATTGTTGAAAACGAAGCTCAGCATCGTTTATACCTCACAATCGGAGCTCAACTATTCTCCATAACCAGCACTCGTAGTGGCAATGCCTTATTGAGAGTGTTGGCAACATGGATGCTGCCGTCAAGCCTACAGGGAGGTATTCACGGCGTCTCTCGATAAGGCATGCTGCTTTGGGTGCTAGAAGGTGACACTATGCAACGACTAAACTCAGATTGTGAGTTTTATTAATCGCCAGCGATTGTCATTTCTTCAATCAAAATTGAGGGAGTACGAGTATTCCGACGTTTATCCACATCATTGCCGACTTCAACAATACGCCGATACATATCTTTTAAATTACTGGCAATGGTAATTTCAGCAACAGGGTATTGAATTTTTCCGTTCTCCACCCAGAACCCAGCGGCGCCACGCGAATAATCACCGGTGACAATATTAACACCCTGCCCCATGAGTTCAGTGACAACCAAACCTTTATCCATATTTTTTAATAATTTTTTAAATGAACTGGAACCCGGTTCGACAATAAGATTATGTACGCCACCAGCATTGCCGGTCGTTTTCATATCAAGTTTCTTTGCAGAATAACTATCGAGCACATAGGATTCTAAAATCCCATCTTTAACAATATTGTGAGAACGTGTTTTCACACCCTCGTTGTCATAGGGCGCACTGCCAATGCTGCCGATTATATGAGGTTGTTCGTGGATGTGCATCCATTCAGGAAACACTTTTTCGCCGAGTGTGTTGAGTAAAAACGAGCTTTTACGATAAAGATTGCCACCACGAATCGCATTAATGAAATGCGAAATAAGTCCGGATGCCATTTCAGGGGAAAAGATCACGGCGGATTTCCCGGTCGGGATTTTTTGCGAATCCAGCCGTTCAATCGTTCTTTTCGCCGCTTTCTTGCCAACAGATTTGGCAGCTTCCATCATTGCTGGGTCACGGGTTGCGGTGTACCAATAATCCCGCTGCATGACATCTTTACTTTTAGCGATCACCGAACAACTCAGACTTTGGCTGGAAGACGGATACGAACCAAGAAAACCATGACTATTGCCGTAAACGTGAAATGACTCATGGTTTGAGACAGAAGCGCCTTCTGAGTTAATGATACGTTTATCAAACTTGAGCGCTGAATTTTCACATTCCAATGCCAGGTCGGTTGCTTCTTCAGCAGATATTTTCCAGGGATGATACAAATCCAAATCAGGATATTCCCAGGCCAGGTCCGAATTTTCAGCGATACCCGCACACTCATCATCTGCGGTAAATCGTGCTATGTCAGTCGCCACCTTAACCGTTTCTTTAATGGCTTTATCCGTCAGATCAGAGGTGGTTGCCGAACCTTTACTTTGTCCGACATAAACGGTAATCCCCATGCCTTTGTCTTGATGATACTCCATCGTTTCGATACTGCCATTTCTGACACTTACTGATATGCCCGTATCTACACTTAAGCGTGCTTCCGCACTGCTTGCGCCATTTTTCTTCGCTAACTTATTTGCAAGCTCGACACAATGAATCAATTCAGCGTTAGATGTTAAAAATTTATTTTTAGTGTTTTTTGTCATAATTATGCACTAGTTCCGCCGACGGTAAGCTCGTCTACCCTTAGCGTCGGTTGCCCAACACCCACAGGAATACTTTGCCCTTCTTTCCCGCAAGTTCCTACTCCATCATCCAATTTCATATCATTGCCGACCATACTGACCTTGGTTAATACTTCCGGCCCGTTGCCAATAAGTGTCGCACCTCGAACAGGTCGAGTAATTTTTCCATTTTCTATTAAGTACGCTTCGCTGGCGGAAAAAACAAATTTGCCTGAGGTTATATCAACCTGACCACCACCAAAGTTCACTGCATACAAACCTTTCTCTACCGACTTGATAATTTCTTCAGGCGCATACTTGCCCGCAAGCATGTAAGTATTTGTCATGCGTGGCATTGGCAAGTGTGAGTACGATTCACGCCGAGCATTACCAGTCGATTCAACACCCATCAGACGCGCATTTAATTTATCTTGCATATAGCCTTTCAAAATACCGTTTTCTATTAGCACCGTATTTTGTGTGGGCGTACCTTCATCATCTATATTGAGCGAACCGCGTCGATTCGCTAGCGTGCCATCATCCACCACCGTGCAGTCTGAAGAGGCAACTTTTTCACCAATGCGGCCGGAGAATGCTGAGCTTCCTTTGCGATTGAAGTCACCTTCCAGCCCATGACCAATGGCTTCATGCAGCAATACGCCAGGCCAACCAGGACCAAGCACAACCGGCATTGAACCCGCAGGTGCGTCAACCGCATCTAGTTTAACGATAGCTTGGCGCACCGCTTCTCTGGCATATTCGAGGCCACGTTCATTTTCCAGAAAATAACCGTAACCCACTCTAGCTCCACCTCCTGCCGAGCCTTGCTCACGCCTGTCATTGACTTCAACGATGACACTAACGCTCAAACGAACCAATGGTCGTACATCGTACGCCAAGGTTCCATCAGATGCCGCAACCAATACTACGTCCCGAACGCCGGCCAGACCCACCATGACTTGAGAAACTCTGGCGTCCAGGCGCCTCGCTTCTGCATCAACATTTTCTAACAGGCGAATTTTTTCAGCAGCGGATAACGAATCCACAGGGTCAATATAGTCATAGAGGTGTAACGGCAAGCTGCCAGCAACAAATACTTTGGTTTTTTGTTGTTGACCTTGGCGGGAAATGGCTTTTACAGTTTTTATCGACGCGTTAATGGCATCCTGTGATATCTCATCGGAATAGGCAAACCCGGTTTTTTCACCGCTGACAGCGCGAACACCAACGCCTTTCTTAATCCCGAAATGACCACTTTTAACAATTTCATCTTCTAAAGACCAGGACTCAAATCGGCTTTCCTGAAAATATAAATCACCATAGTCAACGCCCTTTTGAGACATTAGATTTGCCAATGAAGACTCAAGTGCCGCTTCATTTAAGCGGCTTTTTTCTAAAAGATGTTTACGTGCAATTTGTTTTGGCATAACTATAACTGCCGATGATCTGTCGCGGGAAAATTTCTGCGAATGCTTTTCAGTCGTTCATCATCGATATCCGAAATCACAAAACCTGAACCACGTGGCAAACGATCGAGCACGGTTCCCCAGGGGTCTACAATCATACAATCTCCATGCGTCTCGCGACCACCAATATGGTAACCCCCTTGCGCAGCAGCAATAACATACGATAAATTCTCAATAGCCCTGGCTCTTACAATAATTTCCCAGTGCGCACGACCAGTAATTGCAGTAAATGCTGACGGTACCGCAAATATCTCTGCACCTTTATCCAACATTGCGCGGAATAATTCTGGAAAGCGTAAATCGTAACAAACCGCTAAACCCAAACGACCAAACGGCGAATCAACAACGACGACAGTATCACCCGGCTCGATGGTCATCGATTCAGCATAGTGTTCATTCGAGTCAACCAACTCAACATCAAACAAGTGAATCTTGTCGTATCGGGCCACCCGATTGCCTTCATCGTCGAAAAGCAAACACGCCGCTCTTATTTTGTCAGAACTCTCGGCTTTTAGCGGGATTGTACCACCCACCAACCAGGCATTATTTCTTTTCGCTTGATCGGCTAAAAAATCCTGGATCTTACCCTGACCATCTAACTCTGCCTGTTTGACATTATCTGACTCATGCACACCCATCAGGGCAAAATTTTCAGGCAAAACAATAAGCTTTGCTCCTGCTCTGGCGGCATTCTCAATACTTTTCGATGCCTCATTCAGGTTCGCATCTACATTTGGCCCAGAAGCCATTTGAATAGCCGCAACACGCTTCATCGAAGCCTTCTCCTTCACTCAATCTATACGATAACTCACTTGTAAAGAAACAGTTGGTCAATAAAAACACCACGATAGCAATTTATTGCCAAACCTATAATTTAACGACGTTATAACCTTTACCTTTAAAACAATCAATCTGACCGACTTCGCAAGCCATATCATGGCAGTAAACCCGTTAAAAATAAACCTAATCAAATGTGAAATCAGTGCTTTCTTGTTGATTCGGGTTCACTTTCTCCACCGGAGTAATCACCGCCCCGCCCCAGGCACCTTCAAGTGTATATTGCACCGACAGAATGTCATCAACCTGTTTCTCAAAAAGTTTTTTGATGACAAAAATGCCACCACCAACGACAGGATGGATAACCGTACCGACCAAAGGCAAACTATCTCCAACCATTCGCCTATTAACGGTTACAACCATGTCAAAATTCTTATCGACCAAGCCAACTCTGCCCGCCAAATCAATATCAGCCAACGGGCCTTTTAAATCCAAGCTGTTAGTGAATGCGCTACCACTGTCGATGCCATATTTACCTTTTATTGTGTCAAAATACATGCCTTTTTGCGCCACATCTCGGAAATCCAGCAATAAACGCCGAGGAAGAAATACGCTAAAAAGTTTCGCAGCACCCATATCAACATTCAATATACTTGCGTCACGCATATCGATTCCAATGGAACCTGTTACTTTTCCTAGTTCAAACTCACTGGGTTTTCCAGGCCAATTAACGCTAGCACTAAGAGTCCCTTTGCCGCTTTTAATTACATCGTTATAACCCCACGCATCCAGCGCTTCGCCAAAATTTGAGGCTTTCATTGTGAGATCAATAGTGGATAACTGTTGATCTTCTCCGACATTGCTCCAATCGCCTGCGCCTGTCATTTTTATCGCACTGGAGCTAACCACCAGTGATTCTATTTTTTGTCCTTTGTCTGTTCTCTGTGTAGCGAACTGCAGCTTTCCAAAAGACATATCTTTATAATGAAAGTCGCCAACGTTTACATTCATGGCTGGTATAGTCAATGGATCTATTACTTCTACAACTGACGATGCTGACTCCATTTCTTTTGACAAATATAATTTATCCAGATTGGCAATCAACTTCGCTTTTGTGAAATTCAAGGGAATATTAACTTCACCGGAAATCGCTTCTGCCGACAAATGTAAACTCCAATTTTGCACCGTTTGAGATGCTTGCACCGAAACATCACTAAATCGATAATCAAAGATTTCTACGTCATGTACAGTCACATCGAAAGAGAGTGTACTTGCTGGGCCTTCTGATTGAAAAATTGACAGTGCCTCGTCCTCCGGAAATATCAGCGGCTCCCATTCAGACCAATAAAATGATGGCAATTTACCGGAAAAACGAAAACCCCGCTCCTCGGGCAATACTGCTTGCTCGTGTAAACCTATGCCTCCCCTTTCGATAGCTTGCGTACTGTTTGTCGCTGTGATCTCAAACACAGCATTGTATTCACCATACTCAAGATTAAGCAATCGTTTTTGGCCACTTAACTGCGTTACAAGATTAAGTGTAGCGGAGTCACCAATTTTTTTACCTAATGGTGCGGGCAAATTGATAGCTAGATTCTGCAAATTTACGTCTAACTGCAAACTCAACGGCGGCTCATCTGCACTTGCTTTTAACGGCACAGTTAGTTCACCCATTATCTCCGCCTGTCCTTTCCCTAAGCTTCCCCATATTTTTCTATCGAGATAAAAGTCTAAAGCGCTGGCAATCGCTTTGTCATCAAACACACCATGCCCGAGAATTTTCAGCTGAGTATCATTATCGGCATGCATTGTCTCAATGTTCGCAATAATCGGTGTTGTGAACATTGTCCCAGTAACATCAGTCGCTTTAAGCGCTTTCTCCGTGAAAAACAAACTACCATTCACATCTGTTATATTTAACAGCCAATCTTTTGAGCTCAAGATATTATCAAAGAGCTTTAACTCGCCATTAACCGTTGTTTTTTCAACACTGATTAACGGCACATGCAAGGACAAATCCAGTTGACTGTCGCCCTGTATTGATAAAGGGTTGAGATGCCTGGCAAACATTTGTTCAAGCGGGCTATTATGCAAATAGGCAAGTTTGTCTTTACTTGCTCCACTGATTGCTCCGCTAATAAACAAATCACGCTCCACTGCTTTGAAATCAGGGTAAGCAACCGTGACATTTTTCAACGGAACATCAAGACTCTTGCCCTGGTTAGCATAGAAGTGAAATTCATTAGATTGCAATCTAAAAAGACCATCGATTTCGGTAATTTTTGGCCATTGTTTGGCAAACAATAGTTCAGCGTTTTTCACTGCCGCATCAATCACGAAAACACCTTGATTTGCACGATAGGGATATTCTTTCACATGCCCATAATGGGCAATGACAGCATACGGCACTTTACCGCTCTGTAACGCTTCGTCTATCCAGGGTACCGCATTACTTTTCATAATTTTTGCGGGTAAATAGGCCGCTGCATCCGCCAACAATCCACCTTCGATATAAAATGCTAAATCCAGCAACGGTGAAGTCACATTCTTTCCTGCAGTTAATGCTAGCGAGCCATGAATTTTTGATTGTTTGAACTGAAACGCAGTATCAATCGCCGCAACAGTCCAATGTGATGGCTCTTTGAAAAACAAGACTCTGCTCGTCAAGTCTTGCAAGTGACTCCGCTTTAGAAAAACGTCTGGATAAGACATGACGACGACAGGAGAAGCAAGCTTCAACTCAACAGCATTTTTACTCAATGAAAACTGGCCGTCAATGCCATGAAATCCTGGTATTTTTTTATAGCTATTGCTTTCTAACTTCGAAATCTCACCCGACAAATAAACATCACTGTCAATCAAGCTTAGATTAATATTTTTTAGTTCACCATTAATGCCCAACTTGCGCACTATACTCGCCGCTTTGTCGTCAATATTGACCCCAAGACTTGCCCATGAAACAATATCACCCAGTTGTAAATAATCAATTTTTGCGGTCAGTTTGGTGAAATCTGCCGAACTCTTAAGGTGTATTTTTGATGCGGGCCATGATCTACCGTCATTATTCACAACCAGTTTATCTAAAACAGTTTGCCAGATTTCATTGTTTTTATGGCTATAAAATCGGGTTTTTATGCTATCAATAACTTTACGGCGATTAACACTATTTGATGCGGAAAGCACAACTCGATCGAGACTAATATCTCCCCTTACCGCCACTAACTGAGCTTTTGCCCAGCTACCCCATAATCGTGCATTCAATTCTCCACTACGAATAACCAGCTCATGGTTCATCCCTAATTCAAGAATTTCTTTTAATAACAAGCCTTTTGTTTCCGCGTAAGAACGCCCACTCCAATTATCAGATGATAAAATGTTGCCTGCCACGTCCATAACAATATTGATACTCGAACCAATTTGTTCAGGCAAATCAACTGAGCCTTCAATCACATGACGATTATTTGCATTAATGAGTCGCAAATTAACATTGTGAAATAAACGCGGCGATTTATCGCCTTTCAAATCTGCCCAGATCAACTCACTGTTTTTGATCTCAATAACTCGTTGCTGAAAAATCCACTGTGCTAAAAAATCATTGGACTGAAGCTCGGCAGTATCATCGGTGAGCACACCTTGAATAGATATATGGCCGTCTTTGTGTCGAACCACACCAAAACGCGCGCCTTCAATAGTAAATGCGCCCGGCACAAATCTCCCTTCGGTTATCGAAGCTAATAGATTTAATCCTACTCGCGCATCTTGGAAGTAGCCATGCACCTCTGTCCGATCTTGCGAAAGAAGTTGCACACCTTTCAATACCAACTGTGGCTCGAAGCCATACCAGATTGCGTCAAGTGTGCTGATCTCAACTTGCTGTCCAATATAATCACTTATCCAGACTTCAATTTCACTTTTGTAATTTTGCATGAAGGGCAGCGAAATTCTCGCTAGACTCACCACTATAGCGGCAATCACAAGCAGGCCGATAACGGTGTATATCAGCGTAGAAAAGGCAATCTTAATCGAAGGCTTAATTGATTTCACAAGCAGACTACAGGAGTATCACGTCATACAGTTCCTGGGTGTACTGCACTTCGACCTGGAACTTGATTGGCCTGCCGATAAACTCTTCGAGCTCAGCGACACTGGAAGACTCTTCATCCAACATAAGATCAACAACTTCTTGCGCGGCGATAACCAAAAAACTTGGAGCTTCAAACTCACGCGCCTCACGCAATATTTCCCGAAAAATTTCATAAGCAAGCGTCTCTGGCGTTTTCACCGAACCTCTGCCTCGGCAAGTGGGGCAAGCCTCACATAATATATGCTCCAGGCTTTCACGGGTGCGTTTACGTGTCATCTGCACCAAACCCAGCGATGACACTTCACTAATATTACTTTTAGCGTGATCCTTTTCCAAGCCCCTTTCCAGGGCACGTAAGACTTGTCGTTTATGTTCGTCGTTTTGCATATCGATAAAATCAATTATTATTATTCCACCAAGATTTCTTAAACGAAGTTGCCTGGCGATTGACTGCGTTGCTTCAAGGTTAGTCTTGAAGATTGTCTCTTCCAGATTTCGATGTCCGACGAAAGCGCCCGTATTGACGTCTACTGTTGTCATGGCTTCGGTTTGGTCAATAACGAGATGTCCACCCGATTTTAATTGCACTTTGGAATGCAATGATTTTTGAATTTCGTCTTCTACGGAATACAAATCGAACAAAGGTCTTGGTCCAGCGTAATATTCCAGACCGTTAATCAGTTCAGGAATAAATTTAGTCACAAATCGGGTGGTCTTCTCAAAATGCTCCTTTGAGTCAATTCTGATTTTTTCAACTTTGGTGCCTACCATATCTCGCACCGCGCGCATCGATAGCGGCAAGTCTCCATGTACCAGAATATCGGCATCAGACGCTGTTGCTCTTTCCTGAATTGATGCCCATACCCGTTGCAAAAAGTTTATATCCGCTTTTATCGCATCCGCATCAATACCTTCGGCAACTGTTCTGACAATATAGCCACCTTGTTGATCTGCATCTCGCTCCTTTTCGACCAAACCTCGCAGGCGCTCTCGTTCTGCTTCGTCTTCGATACGTTGCGAGACCCCAATATGGGAAGAATAAGGCATGTAAACCAGGAATCGTGATGGAATCGTCAAATGCGTTGTAAGTCTAGCACCCTTGGTGCCAAGTGGATCTTTTATCACTTGCACTAAACGCTCTTCCCCATCACGCACCAAATCAGTAATTAGCTGCACATCCGGGTTGTCGTTTTGCGCATCTAATTGAGCGGCTGATAGCGCAATATCGGAAGCATGCAAGAACGCTGCGCGTGACAAACCCATCTCCACAAAAGCGGCTTGCATGCCGGGCAATACACGGCAGATTTTACCTTTATAGATATTACCAACAATGCCACGTTTGCGTGCCCGCTCGATAAACACTTCTTGCAATACGCCATTTTCCACTAATGCGACACGCGTTTCTTGCGGTGTCACATTTATTAAAATTTCTTCACTCATTGTTTTTCTTTTGATTGCATACATTCAACCCCAAATTCTTTTAAAAGCTGCGCAGTTTCATATATGGGTAAACCCATGATACCTGAATAACTACCCTCTATTGCATTAACAAAGAGCGCACCCAAGCCCTGAATAGCATAAGCACCGGCTTTATCTTTAGGCTCTCCACTGGCCCAATAAGTTTCCATTTCCTTCTGCTGAATTATACGCATACTGACTCTACTAGACTGAACCAGCGACAAGGTTTTATGCCCATCGCAAACGGCCATCGCACTAATCACTGCATGCTCTCTGCCAGAAAGTTTACATAGAATATCAAATGCATGCATTTTATCATCAGGCTTGCCAATAATATTTTTATCTAACTCGATACAAGTATCACAACCCAGTACCGGCACACCCGACGCATGAGCGATTTTCGACCCCGCCAAGGCTTTTGCCAATGCCATGCGTTCAGCAAAAAAAACCGCACTTTCATTGTCAACCGGCACTTCATCAATTTCAAAGGAAAGTGTTTCAAAGCGCGGCCCCATTTGAGCTAACAACAGCTTGCGACGCGGCGATTTTGACGCTAAATATAACTGAAAAGAACCATCTGACATGAATGTTTTGTCAACTCGTTTACATCATAAGGAACCAGTTTATCACGTCTGCAACGGGTTCAAAGCGTCTAAGCTGATACAAAACTGATTAAAACCAAGCTTTTAATTCAAATCTGAGTCTGATTATAAGCAAACAATCGGCACTGGAGAGTCATAATTCATTCAGAGGATAGTAAATAGGCAGGTGCTTGATATCCAAGCTTAACTAAAAGGTCATAATATGATCGGGAGTCGCAATCTGAGCTTATTCTTTGGCAATTGGCTTTGAATTTTTCAATCTCCAGACAATTCGCAGAGCGTGTATCAAACGTTTCGTTTTCACACTGTTGATCGACAACCGCAAAAAAATCAAATATTGCTGGGTTTACATCACCTAGATTCTGAAACTTCTCACTTGATATAAACCAGCCCAGCGCTAGAACTAATGGGATTAAAAGATAACCGTATTTCCAAAACCATTGACTAAAATTCACTCGGCCCACCCTTACGAATTATTATAATTACATCACTGAAATTTACGAGTTTACACTATTCATTACATGATGTAATACCCACTTACAACCGCACATATTTTGGAACCCTCACTTTTAATAACTTAATTAATTCAGGATCCATGCATTCATAAATATCTGGGATATCAAGAACCGCTAACTTTTTATCTTTAAGCAATTCTTTATATTTTTTCGAAATTTTATTTCTATGAGATATCTCCATAACGAGAATGAAGTCAGCCCACTCTATAAGATCACCCGATACTGGTGTTTCCGCGTCACTATTTGTACCTGCGCCTATCGCTTCAATACCAGCATAATCAGCAAACACAGCTTCTGCCGTGGGACTTCTTAACTTATTCTCACTGCACACAAATAGAAGCTTCTTCATTTCTTTCCTTTGGACAGATAACAATTGTATCGTTATTATAGGCTTAGTTGTATAAAATTATTACCCCTCTCTTTGGCGAGAAGTAACCATAACTCAATTACCTTTCCGTCACATATTTCGCATCTCTTTTCGATGTGAATTCGGAATTGGAATCTCAGTCGATGTAATCCAGATTTTTTCAACTGACGGCGTATGGAGAAGCTAAATCATTTCCTTATCTCTAATTTGTGCTTTCATTCAATGCTCTATGTAAAAAACGAACTTAATAATATTACTCGTACACTTATATCAGTTTCCAATGTTATTTCGTCTCAGTTATTTTTTTAAATCTCGATAAAAATTTTCATGATGGCCTATTGCCAGCAGTGTCAGTACGAGTTGATCTCGATCAATTTTGTATCCCAGCAAAAATTGCTTTTCTTTAACCTTATATTTATGAACTCTTACACCACTGAGATCACCTACTTTCAATACACCAATCTCAGGCTTCTCGATGATCTTTTTAACAGCACGATCTAGTGCTTTTTTCTCGTTAAGATGCAGCTTTTTAATTGACCTCGCAAACACACCACTTTGTAATACTTTCACCCGTACTTGTACTCACTAACATCGCCTAACTCTACCTCTTCAATACCGACCAGCATGTCTTTTACGAAACCTAATGGAAGATCGGGGTTTTCTTCAGCTATTTTTCCTATTCTCGCCCAATATTCTATTTGCCTAGGCGGTGTACGATGATGAGCTTTTCCATGAGCGGTCGCATCATTGACAAGTTCATCGGAAAGTTTAATTGCTTTAGCCATAATATGTCCTAAGTGAATCATTCAATAATATCACCATAACACAAAGGTTTCCAATTGCAACCTTTGGTTTCTTTCTTTGTCACTTCTGTTTTGCGGGACTTTCCTCGCGCTCATTTTTTCCTTCCTGGTGTGTTTCAGCGTCACTTCTTAATGAAATAGTATTCTGACCTTTAGACGTAATAAATGCGCCTAAGCTGTCTGTGCAGGAATTAGAGGTTCTTATTAATTGGTCCTGTTCAAAAGCGGAAAGGACATATGGGATCTGCTGATCGACCATGACTGGGGCGTGGCCTAGCAATAACAAACTAACGTATTCCAGTGCTAAATTTCAATAATGCCGCAGTCATTCCGCCGGATTGTCTAAAAAACCTTAAATATTTGTCAATTTCCATAAATACCTATATCCACCCATAAAGACGTGGCGTGGTGTAATTATTGAGTAATTATTAATGAAAAAGAACAAAGGGTTATTAGTGATTATCCTACTGATCACCCTTTCTCGGACAGGCTCCTAGTAGCGAAACTTGCGATAATACGCCCAGACATTATTTCGTGTCCAATAGGTGGATAAGATTAAACCTCCCGTGCCGAGAATGATGAGTCGCGTGAGGGTAAACATGCCGAGCACACTCAAAGCCAATGCAAACACGCCTAGTTTAATCGGTAAATATTCATCGGTGTAGTGCGAAATAAAATAGACTTTCTGTAAAATGAAGAGACTTAAAAAAACATATATTGGGATGAGCAAAAAAGGCGACAGAATAATCTCCGCCTCAATCGACTTAATATACTCAACGACCGGCGGAGTAGTAGCGCCGAGCAATAAAGCGGCGGGCAACATGAGCAAAAAAGACGCGTAATAGGCTCTAGATTCCATGCGAATATTCCTAATTTTTTCCAGCATAACTCAGTTCATGACTGAATTCCACACTACACGATTGAAATTTCTGACTAAAAACCCCACTTCATAATCCAAAATTCATCCGCTGACCGCTTTAAAAACATGCAACTGATGACTTTAATCTAGAATCCGCAGTTGAGCAGCCTGTAGTGTGCGTCATTTTGTGCTGAATTGCGTAATAAAATATTTACCAAATGGTTGTTCACTTTGGGAAATATTTCACACGTAAAGCAGTGCAAAAAGGCGTGCAATACAGGTTGCAGTGACTCACCGAAAGGGTGAACTGCGATGCAATTGATCTATTCAATAAATTCATAATGTTATATTGACCTGTAAACGTTCAACTGCGGAATCTAGGTTTAAGCTAAACCGTGATATATATACCTCACGGCATGACAATTGACAACATGCCGGTAAGCACCCTAAATTATTGCTCAAGGATCTGTAAAAATGAAAAAATCACTGCGAGTTACTGCATTGATAGTGTGTATTATTACCAGTAGCCCTTTATTGGCTGGTGTCCCCATCGCTCTGCTTGCTGAGGCCAGCGGGCAAGCCTCACCCTCTCTTGCACCTATGCTGGATAACGTAACACCAGCTGTCGTCAATATTTCTACTAAAACAAAAGTGCGCATTAATGACAATCCTTTACTGCGCGATCCTTTTTTTCGCCGTTTTTTTAGCTTACCCAACAGTCATCAAAAGAGACATACGCAAAGTTTAGGCTCAGGTGTGATAGTTAATGCACAACAAGGTTACATCATTACGAATAATCACGTGATCGACATGGCCGATGAGATTACAGTTACCTTGCGCAATAACCAAAAATTGGTTGCGACACTCATCGGGCGCGATAAAGCGACCGACATTGCGGTCATCAAGGTTGAGCCGAATGAATTAACCGGAGTTGAATTTGCGGATTCTGATCGGCTACGTGTCGGGGATTTTGTCGTCGCTATTGGCAATCCTTTTGGACTGGGTCAAACCGTGACCTCAGGCATCGTCAGCGCTTTGGGGCGCAGTGGTTTAGGTATAGAAGGTTATGAAAACTTCATTCAAACCGATGCATCGATTAATCCGGGAAACTCCGGGGGCGCGTTAGTGAATCTTCGAGGCGAGCTAGTTGGCATAAACACCGCGATATTATCACCTAGCGGTGGCGGCAATGTAGGGATCGGCTTCGCCATTCCCACCAACATGGTTCGCGACATCATGTCTCAACTCATTGAATTTGGCAAAGTCAAACGGGGTCGCCTTGGAGTCTACCTGCAAGATTTGACCGCTGAGCTGGCAAGTGTGTTTGGAATGACGCAACAGCAAGGCGCAATTGTTTCTCAAGTAATAGAAAATTCTCCCGCAGAAAAATCCGGCATCAAAGCCGGCGACATCATTATCCGTGTCGACAGTAAAATCATTAATAATACCTCTGATCTGCGAAATATCATCGGTTTACTGAGGGTCGGCAAAAGTGTCGAGCTGGATATATTACGCAACGGCAAAAACCGACAATTCAAAGTGAAAATCCGCGAGCCTGGAGGAGAGAAGATAAGCAGCAAGTAATATGTAAATAGTTCAGCTAACGATTACACGATCTAGAAAGTCCCCTCATCCAAGCTTTAACCTAGAATCCGCAGTTGAGCAGCCTGCAGTAATTCACCCAAAGAGTGAACTGGGATGCAGTTGATATATTCAATAAATTCATAATGTTATATTGCCCTGTAAACGTTCAACTGCGGAATCTAGGTTTAACATCAGCAATATATCAATTTCTCGCTACCACTGCCGACATAATACGTGAAACGTTGTTATGTGCTAATTATCCCTGCTTGTTTACCCCGTACGCTCAGCAGTTTGATTGTTAGTCTCTATTATTAAGACCACCCCGGTGGTGAAATGCGACAACCTACAGTAAGTACCCACTAACTTGGTGGGGCAAACCTTTCATCGGCAGTAAGCCGCTGAGACGCCATAGGCTGTTGGCTGTAGCACTGCGGAACCGATGATTATGCCAAACCCAGCAGCACCTAGAATGTGGAATTCAATTCGTACACGTTTTGTACTCGGCATTCTGGTAATAGTTATACCAGCGGCGATATTGATGTATAGCGCGTCCACGGCTGTGCGCTCAAATTTAGTCACACTTACCCATATCATCGATGCTCCATTAGAAGAGCTGGTCACTACCAAACAGATACAGAATGCAATTTTTCGCTCTGAGCTACCTTTTTATCTTTATATGAATCGAGGGGAAGCGGCTGACCGGGAATCCTTTATCCGCTTAACTGTTGACATTGATTTGAAGTTTGAGACATTAGCCATAAATATGGCCAGTATTGCCGCTGATAAAAAAATATTGTCCACCGCACAAGCCGAATGGCAAGCGGCCAAATCCTTAGGTGAAAGCCTGCTAAGCACTACCGATATTCCTGACAACAAAGTATTGATGGCGAAAATTGATCAATTTAGCCGCCATTTAGAAAGAGCAGCTAGCATGCTAGAAGCCTTTTCTGAACGCGCTTTGACAGAGATTGATAATCAGCGCCTTATTGCGCAGAAAAACGAATGGAAAACATTAAACTCGCTCGCCCTGGCTTTTTCACTAGGCTTAATAATCGCCTTATTTGCTGCTTTCTCCCTCAGCCAAACGGTGATCAAGCCAATTCGTCGGCTGGAAGAAACAATGAATCGTTTTGGTCAGGGGGATACTAGCCGCCGCAGTAATGTAAACTCAAAAGATGAACTTGGCAGCCTAGCCAGTGCTTTTAATCAATTGGCCGAACAATACGAGCAAATACAACAAGAACTCGACTATTTATCAGTACATGACAACTTAACGGGGCTGTTTGATCAATGTAAGTTATTGGCAGAAATGCGGATGGAAATTGAACGCGCTAAACGATACAACCGCCCATTTTCTATCTTATTACTTGATATCAATGACTTTCACGAGGTTAATCGGCAGTATGGTCGCCTTGTAGGTGATTCGGTTTTATGTTCGGTGGCGGATAGGATTCGGGCAACCATACGACCTACTGATATAGCTTGCCGCTATGGTGATGATGAGTTTGCGATTATTCTATCTGAAACAAATGCTACAGGGGCGCTAGAATTCGCCCAGCGTATAGAGCAAGCCATTGAAAAAAAACCAATCAACATTGGCGATGGTAAAAAACGCGATATCTCTATTGCCATCAGCTATGCCACTTACCCCGCAGATGCCGATGACGAATCAAGCTTGTTAGCCGCAGCAGAACGTTTATTGACGCAATCGAAGAAAATCCCAATGCACCTGGAATATAAAGCCTAAGGAACGTGCATGAAACAAATTGGACATCTGGCGCTCATATTTAGTCTGTATTGGCACGTTGTGAAATCACAAAAGTGCAGGAATAGTCGTTCTATTTCGAGCTTTTGTGATTGAATAACGTGCCA